>NZ_SMJY01000201.1:0-10549 GCF_004348355.1 Micromonospora sp. KC721
GGGTGCGGGTCAGCTGATGCCGGCGTCGGCGCAGAGCTTGGCGTACTCGCCGGCGCAGACCTCGTCCTTGGTGACGAATCCGTCGGCGATGACGTCCTTGACGCTCTCCTTGTAGATGGCCTTCGGGGTGAGCAGGACGGCGTCCACGTCACGGCCCCCCTCCGGGTCCTTGACCGTCTGACCGGTCTCCTTCTTCTCGCCCTTGGCCAAGGCGATGGCCAGGTCGGAGGCGGCCTTCGCCTCCTCCTTGATCGCCTTGTAGACGGTCATGCACTGGTCGCCGGCGAGGATGTTCTGCAGGCCCTGCACCGTGGCGTCCTGGCCGGTCACCGGGACCTTGCCGTTGAGCTTGTTCTTCTTCAGCACCGAGATGGCCGCGTTGCCGAGGCCGTCGTTGGCCGCCAGCACCCCGTCGATCTTGCCGCCGGCCTTGGTGAGCTGCTGCTCGAAGATCGTGGCGGCCTGGGTGTTGTCCCAGTCCGGCACGGAGTCGTCGGCGACCTTGGTGTATTCCTTCGAGTCGAACTTCGGCTTGAGCACCGAGTCGTACCCGCTCTTGAACAGCGTGGCGTTGTTGTCGGTCGGCGACCCGTTCAGGTAGGCGATCGCCGGGTTCTTGGCGCCCTTGTCGGTCAGGCACTTGGCCAGGCCCTCGCCCTGCAGCTTGCCGACGGCCTCGTTGTCGAAGCTGACGTAGTACTGCGCGGAGCCGCCGAGGGTGAGGCGGTCGTAGTCGATGGTGGCGACACCCTGCGACTTGGCCTTGTCGAGGACGGCCTTGCCGGTGCCGGAGTCCAGGTTGACGATCATCAGAACGGTGACCCCGTTGGTGATCATCTGGTCCGCGATGGTCTGGAAGGCGCCCTTGTCGCCCTGCGCGTTCTGGATGTCGTAGTCGACGTTCGCGGCCTTGAACGCCTCCTCCAGGAACTTGCGGTCCGCGCCCTCCCAGCGGGCGGAGGACTTGCTGTCCGGAAGGATCACGCCGATCTTCGGCTTCTTGTCGTTGCTGCCGCCGGCCTCGTTGCTGCCGGAGTTGTCGCCGCAGGCGACCATGCTGCCAGTGGCCAGCAGGCCCACGGCGGCGAAGGTGAGGAAGCCCTTGCGCATCTGCACGGGTCCTTTCGGGTTCTTGGGGGAGAGAACATGCCGTGTTTGTTGTGCCCGGCAACGTATTCCCGCCCACCAGTCGCCCGCAAGCCCGTCGAGGTCAGAAGATTGTTGGCTGCGGTAACAATTCAGCAACGTGGTTATGTCCCACCGGACATACACCCGCAATCACCTCGGGTGACCCTCCCCTTCCCCTGCGTTGATCATGGAGTTGGCGGTGGATTTGATCGCCACTCAGGCCGCAACTTCATGATCAACCCGCCGGTTGGGGGTCAGGGATGGCTGGCGATGGGAGCGGGGGTGGCGCTGGTCAGGGTCGCCAGATCCCCGGGGGAGAGTTCCAGTTGCAGGCCACGACGGCCGGCGCTGACGAAAACCGTGCCGTGGGTCAGCGCGGAGTCGTCCAGCACGAGAGGCAGCCGCTTACGCTGGCCGAGCGGACTGATGCCACCACGGACGTAGCCGGTGGCCCGCTCGGCGACCAGCCGGTCCGCGAGCACCGACCGCTTCCCGCCGACCGCCGTCGCCAGGGCCTTCAGATCCAGCTCGCCGGTGACCGGTACGACCGCCACGGTCAACGCGCCGTCGACCGCGCAGACCAGCGTCTTGAAGACCCGTTCCGGAGCAACTCCGATGGCCGCCGCGACCAACGCGCCGTAGTTCGGCGCGTCGGCTGGCACCTGGTACGGGTGGACGCGGTGCGCGATCCTCCGCTTCGTCAGCAGCGCCGTCGCCGGAGTGGCCTGTCCCGCCATGGCGTCACGCTAACCCCGCGCTACCCGCCCGGCCACCGCCCGCCGGCGCGGGGTGGCAGACCAGCGTCGTCGGCGCGCCGGCGATCCTGGTCAGCACCAGGCTCGCCGCGTCGCCGCCGGCCAACTTCAGGTCGCGTCGCAGCTTCTCCGGCTCCAGCGCCGAGCCTCGCTTGAGGATCTCCACCCGGCCGACGTGACGCTCGCGGAGCAGGGCGCGGAGGCGCTTCAGCGAGAACGGCAGCACATCGGTGATCTCCAGGCAGCGGGCGAACGGGGTGGCGGCCGGGGTGTCCGCGTACAGGTAGGCGATGGTCGGATCGGCCAGTGTGGCGTCCAGCGCCTCGGCCAACTCGGCGACCAGGTGCGCGCGGACCACCGCCGCGTCCGGGTCGTACAGGTAACGGCGCACCGGCCCGACCGGCGCCTCGGCGTCCCCCGACCCGGTGAGGGTGTTCACCGCATCCCCGCGCAGCACGCTCGCCCGGCGGGGCACCTCGGCCAGCCGCCCGCACCAGAGCGTCGCCTCCACCAGGTCGCCGTCCACGCTGACCCACTCCGCCTCCGCGCCGGCCGGAATCAGCGCGTGATCGATGCCTGGGGCGACCTTCACCACCGGGTACGCCACCCGCTCCGTGAGGCCAGTCACGAAGTCCCAGGGCGGGGAGTAGAGGTTCGGGTCGAAGACGCGTCGCCCGGTACCGGCCCGCCGCCGCGCCGGATCGCAGAAGACACCCTCCACCCGGGACACGTCGAACCCGGTGGCGTCGCCGACCTCCACGGTGAACAGTTCGGCCAGCCCGGCGGCCTCGGCGTTCAGGGCGGCCATCGCGGCGGTGACCGGATCCGCCTCCACTCCGTACACCCGGATGCCGGCACGGGCGGCGGCGAGCGCGTCGGCACCGAGACCGCAGCCGAGGTCGGCGAGGGTGCCCACCCCGGCGGCGCGCAACCGGTCGGCCCGCCGCTGCGCGACCGGCCGGCGGGTGGCCTGTTCCAGCCCGGCCCGGGTGAGGAACATGCCGGCGGCCTCGGCGCCGAACTTTCCGACCGCCCGCCGGCGTAGCTCGGCCTGGGTGAGCGCGGCGGCGGCGAGCCCCGCCGGCACCCCGGCCGAGCGGAGCGCGGCCGCCGCGGTCAGCGGGTCGCCGCCGGCCAGCTCGGTCGCCGCGGCGAGCGCTGCCGACCCCTCGGGGGTACGCAGCGCGGCAAGCTGGTCGAGATCCACCCGGCCATTGTCTCCGCCCGGTGCGGAGCGGCTGGCGGTGGTGTCAGCGGGTGGGGGTCGCGGCGACGAAGGTTCGCCAGTTCGACGGGGCGAACGCGAGCACCGGCCCGGCCGGGTCCTTGCTGTCCCGGACGGCGACGACGCCGGGCAGGTTGGCGGCGACCTCGACGCAGGCGCCGCCGTTGGCGTTACTGCGGGAGGACTTGCGCCAGGTGGCGTGGGTCAGGTCCATGTCTTCGCCACTTCCATGATGATTCGGGTGGACTGCCCCAGCGGCAGCGCCTCGGCGTTCACAGTCTCCCAGCGCCGGCCGAGGGCGGCAATGTCGTTCGGGCTGTCCACGGTCTGCCCCCGGAGCTGGTTGTCCAGGTGGGCCAGCCCGACGCCGCCGTCGAGCCGGGCCAGGATGAACGCCCCGTGGAGCCCGATGTGCCAGGGGGCGTCGGCCGGCACGACCCGCACCTGCACGTTCGGCCCGGCGGCGACGGTCAGCAGGTGTTCCAGTTGCTCGGCCATGGCGGCCCGGTCGCCGACCTGCCGGCGCAGCGCCTGTTCCTCCAGCACGGCGACGAACTGGGGCCGCCGGTCGCCGGTCAGCACCGCCTGCCGGGCCAGCCGGGCCACCACCCGCGCCTCGACCTCGTCGGCGGTCAGCTCGCCGCCCAGGGCGAGCATCGCCCGCGCGTACGCCTCGGTCTGGAGCAGCCCGGGAATCACGGTGGGGTCGTACCAGCGCAGCGAGGTCGCCTCCCGCTCGACCTCCTCCCACGGGCGGAACCAGTCCGGCGCGGCGTGGAACCGGATCAGCTCCAGCATGGTGCCGAAGAGGTCGCCGGTGTCCAGCGCCCGGTCCAGCCGGGCCAGGTAGTCCGGGGTGACCGGGGCGTGGCCCAGCTCGACCGCGCTCACGTGCGACGACGAGTAGTTGACCAGCTTGCCCAGTTCCTCCTGGCTGAGTCCCTGCGCCTGGCGGGCCCGGCGTAGCTGGGCCCGCAGGAACGTCAGTGTCGGTATCCGGGACACCGGTCTCTCCTCTCCACGGCTTCGGCAGCGGCCACCGACCGTAGGGATCCGGCCACCCTGTGGCGAGGGCTTGTCGGCGTGTCGCGGTGACGACTGGCGGAACTGTGGCGGCCCGGCGATTCGGCCGGGGTGGGGTCGCGGTCACTCGGTCCACTCCGCTTGCGGTAGGTGGGGGTGTTGTCGCGGGCGGACACCGCGACATGCGGCGATCGGAGTGGATCAAGGTGTGGAAGCCCTGCCAACGGGGTGGGGTCCTGTCCGGCGTGACGGCGACACGAGGACGCGCGTTGGCACTCTCCTTGACGGAGTGCTAGCCGAGGAATAACCTGCGATTAGCACTCTCACCCTGAGGGTGCCAGCTTCCGGGCCTTTCGGCGCGGAGGCTGAACGCCAGGCGGACCGGCACCCGCGACGACGGCCCCGCCCGGTGGCATGTGGCAGATTGACGCTGGTCGGCCTCGCCGTCCGGCTACGAAACCAGTACCCCAGGAGGGTATGCCCGTGACTACCGCGACCAAGGTTGCGATCAAGCCGCTCGAGGACCGGATCGTGGTCCAGGCGAACGAGGCTGAGACCACCACGGCGTCGGGCATCGTGATCCCCGACACCGCCAAGGAGAAGCCGCAGGAGGGCACCGTCCTCGCTGTCGGCCCGGGCCGGATCGACGACAAGGGCAACCGCGTGCCGCTCGACGTCAAGGTCGGCGACACCGTCCTCTACTCGAAGTACGGCGGCACCGAGGTCAAGTACGCCGGCGAGGAGTACCTGGTGCTCTCCGCCCGTGACGTCCTCGCGGTCATCGAGAAGTAAGCAACCGATCAGTGTCGTTGCCCCGGTCCGGCTCGCCGGGCCGGGGCACCGTCGCGTGAAGGGACATTCATGGCGAAGATCCTGAGTTTCTCGGACGACGCCCGGCACCTGCTGGAGCACGGTGTCAACGCCCTCGCCGACGTGGTCAAGGTGACCCTCGGCCCGCGCGGGCGCAACGTCGTCCTGGACAAGAAGTTTGGCGCACCCACGATCACCAACGACGGCGTGACCATCGCCAAGGAGATCGAGCTCACCAACCCGTACGAGAATCTCGGCGCGCAGCTGGTCAAGGAGGTGGCGACCAAGACCAACGACGTCGCCGGCGACGGGACCACCACCGCGACCGTGCTGGCCCAGGCGATGGTCCGCGAGGGCCTGCGCAACGTGACCGCCGGGGCCAACCCGACCGGTCTCAAGCGGGGTATCGACGCGGCGGCCGCCAAGGTCTCCGAGGCGCTGCTCGGCCGGGCCGTCGAGGTCTCCAGCAAGGAGGCGATCGCCAACGTCGCGACGATCTCCGCGCAGGACGCCACCATCGGCGAGCTGATCGCCGAGGCGATGGAGAAGGTCGGCCGCGACGGTGTCATCACCGTCGAGGAGGGCTCCGCGCTCACCACCGAGCTCGACGTCACCGAGGGTCTCCAGTTCGACAAGGGCTTCATCTCGCCGAACTTCGTCACTGACGTGGAGGCGCAGGAGGCGGTCCTGGAGGATCCGTACATCCTCATCACCACGCAGAAGATCTCGGCGATCGAGGAGCTGCTACCGCTGCTGGAGAAGGTTCTCCAGAACAGCAAGCCGCTGCTGATCATCGCCGAGGACGTCGAGGGCCAGGCGCTGTCGACCCTGGTGGTCAACGCGATCCGCAAGACCGTCAAGGTCTGCGCGGTCAAGGCCCCCGGGTTCGGCGACCGCCGCAAGGCGATGCTCCAGGACATGGCGATCCTGACCGGTGCCGAGTTGGTCGCCCCGGAGCTGGGCTACAAGCTCGACCAGGTCGGCCTGGAGGTGCTCGGCACCGCCCGGCGGGTCGTGGTCGACAAGGAGAACACCACCGTCGTCGACGGTGGCGGTCAGGCCGCCGAGGTCGCCGACCGGGTCGCGCAGATCCGCAAGGAGATCGAGGCGTCCGACTCCGAGTGGGACCGGGAGAAGCTGGCCGAGCGGCTGGCGAAGCTCTCCGGCGGCATCGCGGTCATCAAGGTGGGCGCGGCGACCGAGGTCGAGATGAAGGAGCGCAAGCACCGCATCGAGGACGCCATCGCCGCGACCAAGGCCGCGGTCGAGGAGGGTACGGTCCCCGGTGGCGGCGCCGCCCTGGCCCAGATCCTCCCGGCGCTCGACGATGACCTGGGCCTCACCGGCGACGAGAAGGTCGGTGTGTCGATCGTGCGCAAGGCGCTGGTCGAGCCGCTGCGCTGGATCGCCCAGAACGCCGGCCACGACGGCTACGTGGTGGTGCAGAAGGTCGCCGGCAAGGAGTGGGGCCACGGCCTCGACGCCGCCACCGGCAGCTACGTCGACCTGGTGAAGTCCGGCATCATCGACCCGGTGAAGGTGACCCGCAACGCGGTCACCAACGCCGCGTCGATCGCCGGCCTGCTGCTCACCACGGAGAGCCTCGTGGTGGAGAAGCCGGCGAAGCCGGAGCCGGCCGCCGCCGGTGGGCACGGCCACGGCCACGGCCACGGCCACCAGCACGGTCCGGGTTTCTGACGACCCGACCACACGGCAGACGAAGGGCGCACCCGTCATCGCGACGGTGCGCCCTTCGGCGTCTGTCAGGGCGGGGTCCGTCCCGCCGCCGAGGTGTCTCGCAGGCGAGCGTCAAGCGGTGCCCGGCGTTGGTTACGGAACGCTGACGTGGTTGGCGCAGCACCCGGCCGGCCGATCAGACTGGGTTGATGAGCAGCACCCCTCGCGGCCTGGCCGCACTGGCCGGGATCACCGCCGCGGTGGTGGCGATCGGGGCCGCCGAGCCGGTGGCGGTCCTCACCGGTCCCCGGTCGGCGCCGCTGATCGCCGTCGGTGGGCTCGTGGTGGACGTCGTCCCCGAGCCGCTGAAGCAGTTCGCCATCGCCGTCTTCGGCCGGTACGACAAGATCGCCCTGCTGGTCGGGACGGCGCTGCTGCTGGCCGCCGCCGCCGCGTTGCTCGGGCGGGCGGCGGTACGTCGACTGTGGCTCGGCCTGGCCGGTGTCGCGGCCTTCACCATCCTCGGGGTGGCCGCCGCGCTCAGCCGGGCCGGCGCGGACGCCACCGACGCGCTGCCCGCGCTGGTCGGCGGGGGACTGGGCGCACTGACGCTCTGGGCCCTCCTGGCCGGGCCGCTGGAGATCGACCCGTGGCCGTGGACCCCACCGACGCCCCCAGCAGCCCCGGCCGCCGCCGGGCGGTCGGCCGGTCAGCTGCCGTGGGACGCCGCTGCGGGGGCGCGGCAAATCCCACGTGGCGTGGAGGCCGTCGGCGGGGTGCCGGCGGCCGGTCCGGCGGAGGCGCCCGGCGGGGCGCCGGCGGCTGGTGGCGCGCAGGACCCAGGGGGACGGGCAACGGACGGGTCGACGCCCGTGGGCGGCATCGATCCGCAGGCGCGGCGGCGGTTCCTGCGCGGTGTGGGTGTGCTGGCCGGCGCGGCAGCGGTCACCGGCGTGGGCGGGCACTGGCTCGCCGGCCGGCGTGACGTGTCGGCGGCCCGGCGGGGCGTCCGGCTGCCCGCCCCGGTCTCCCCGGCCCCGGCTGTCCCGGCCGGTGCGGACCTGTCGCTGGCGCAGCTCGCCCCGTACGTCACCCCCGGCAGCGGCTTCTACCGGATCGACACGGCCCTGGTGGTGCCGCAGGTGGACCCGGAGACCTGGCGGCTGCGCATCCACGGGCGGGTTCGTCGCCCGGTCGAGCTGAGCTACGCCGACCTGCTCGCCCGACCGATGGTCGAGCGGTACGTCACCCTGGCCTGCGTCTCCAACGAGGTGGGCGGTGACCTGATAGGCAACGCCCGCTGGTTGGGCGTACCGATCGGCGAGCTGCTGGACGAGGTCGAGCCGGAGGTGGGCGCGGACCAGGTGGTGGGGCGCTCGGTGGACGGCTGGACCTGCGGCACCCCGACCGCGGTGCTGCGCGACGGGCGGGACGCGCTGCTGGCGGTCGGCATGAACGGCGAACCGCTGCCGGTCGCGCACGGCTTCCCGGTCCGGATGGTGGTGCCCGGCCTGTACGGGTACGTCTCGGCCTGCAAGTGGGTGACCGAGCTGGAGCTGACCAGCTTCGCCGACTTCGACGCGTACTGGGTGCCCCGCGGGTGGTCGGCGCAGGGGCCGGTGAAGACCCAGTCCCGGATCGACACGCCGCGCCCACGCAACCGGTTGACCGCCGGGCCGGTCATGGTGGCCGGGGTGGCCTGGGCACAGCACCGCGGCATCGGCCGGGTGGAGGTGCGCGTCGACGACGAGCCGTGGCGGGAGGCCACGCTCGCCCCGACGGTTTCGGTGGACACCTGGGTGCAGTGGTCGTGGCGCTGGACGGCCACCCCGGGCCGGCACACCCTCCAGGTCCGGGCCACCGATGCCACCGGCGCGACCCAGACCGGGCAGGAGCAGCCGGTCGCCCCCGATGGTGCCACCGGTTGGCACACGGTGACGGTGACCGTCCGCTGAGGCACCGGGGCCCGTACATCCGGGACGTGGCGGCACCGCGTCCGAGGTGCGGGACGCGGCGCCGGCGGGTGGCGGTCGGGATCAGGCGATCTTGCGCTGCTCCGGTACGGCGGACTTGTGCGGGTGGCCCAGCCGCGCCTCCAGCCGGGCGATGTCGACCCGGGTCTGGCGGCGGTCGGCGAGGTCCTCCCAGCCGAGGGCGAGCAGGCGCAGTCGCTCGGACTCGCTGAACCCGCCCCAGACGCCGTACGGCTCACGCACGGAGAGAGCGTGCGCGGCGCACTCGGCCCGGACGGGGCAGGCCCGGCAGACCGCCTTGGCGCCGGACTCGCGGCGCAGGCGTGAGGAGCCGCGCTCGCCGTCCGGGTGGAAGAACTGGGCGCTGTCGCGGCCTCGGCACGCGCCCAGCCGCTGCCAGTCCCACAGGTCGACGATGGGTCCGGGCAGTCTACGTACGTTCGACATCAGCACCCCTCCTCCCGCGCGGCACCGCGGAAGATCCTCGTTGAACCGGCGTCCGGGTGGTGTCCGCGCAGGCGCACCGTATCCGGCCTGGCGTCTCGGTACCCGAGCTTTCCCCGGCTCACACGTGTGTGATCGAAAACCACGGCAGCTCGCGGCAAATGCCCCATATGTCGGAAAAGTTCGGAGGATTGCCGGGAACCTCCCCCCCGGCCGACCCGGCCATGGTCTGCTCTCTGCGGAGAGGAGACCACAGTGCGTAACGTTCTCGTCTGTGTACGAACACCGCTCGCCGCGCAGCAGTTGACGTCGGCCGCCACACGGCTCGGCCTGGCCGCGGTCGTGCGGACGGCCGTCTCCGACCCCGAGGTGATGCTGCGGCTCGCCGAACGCCCGGTCGACGTCGTGCTCGCCGACACCGCCCTCACCCGACCCGACAGCGCCGGGTTCGTCCGTCGGGTGCTGGCCCGCGCGCCCCAGGCCGCGGTGCTGCTGCTCGGCGCGGAGGAGTCCGACGCCGCGGCGGCCACCATCAGCGCCGGTGCCCGGGGCCTGATCCAGGGCACCGACCACGACCTGACCAGCGCGGTGGCCAAGGCCCTGCTGCTGCTCTCCGCCCCCGGTCGCACGAACCGTCACCGGGTGACCGACCCGGCGCGGGACACCGCGGCGGTCGGCGCGCCGCCCCGGCCCACCGCCGGCCGGAACCCGACCAAGCCGGGGCCCGGCTGGTCAGCCGTGGGCGACGGGCCCGGCGGCACCCCGGCCGTGGTGCCGGTGCAGCGCGGCGACGACGAGGTCGAGGCGGAAACCGCCGAGGCGGAGGCCCCGGTGCCGGCGGGTCAGCGGGGCGGACCCACCACCCGGGGCGGACGCGGCGCGGTCGGGCTGACCGAACGGGAGTTGCAGGTGCTGCTCGGCATGGCCGAGGGGAAGAGCAACGCCGAGATCGGGCGGGAGCTGTTCGTCTCCGAGGACACCGTCAAGACCCACGCCCGCCGGCTCTTCCGCAAGCTCGGCGCCCGGGACCGGGCGCACGCGGTGGCCGCCGGTTTCCGCGCCGGCCTGGTCGCCTGAGCTGTCGCGGCGCGGTCAGTCGCCGCTGGTCCCGTCGTCCTCGGCGGCCTCGGTCAGCGTGTCGTGTACGCCGTCGGCGTAGCCGCGCGCGTATTCCCAGGTGACGTAGTGGTCCGGATCCGGGTCGTACGCCGGCTCGTGCACCCGGGGCTGGCCCGAGTTCAGCAGGTGGCGCAGGTTGCCCCGGAGCAGGTCCCAGTCGAAGTAGTGCGGCTCACGGCAGTCCTCGCACTCGATGACCAGCCCGCGCACCCCGATCGGCGCCAGCAGGGCCTGGTAGATCTCCAGGTCGGCCAGATCCTCCAGCACGTCCTGGCGCTCGGCCTCGGTCAGCGGGTCGAGCTGATCCTCGTCACGCGGATCGTGCAGGCTGGCAGCCGGATCGGCCGGGTCGCCGTTGAACGGGTCGATGGGCTCGTCGTGCACCCCCTCACCGT
>NZ_SMJY01000202.1:0-10523 GCF_004348355.1 Micromonospora sp. KC721
GACCCGGGCTGCCGGCGTACCGGTGCACGTGACCGTCACCGGTCAGCCCCGGGAACTGCCCGCCGAGGTCGACCAGGCCGGCTACCGCGTCGTCCAGGAGGCCCTGACCAACGTCGCCCGCCACGCCGGCCCCGCCACCGCGCAGGTCCACGTCGAGTACGCCCCGGCGCAGTTGACCGTCTGCGTGACCGACGACGGTCAGGCGTCGCCGATCGGACCGGTGACCCCAGGAGTGGGCCTGCGTGGCATGCGGGAACGGGTCACCGGGCTGGGCGGCACGCTGCAGGCCGCGTCGCGCGACAGCGGTGGGTTCGGGGTACGGGCCACGTTCCCGCTGGGCGATTCAACATGATCCGGGTCCTGCTCGCCGACGACCAGGCTCTGATGCGCGCCGGATTCCGGGCCTTGCTCCACGCCGAGGACGGCCTGGAGGTCATCGGTGAGGTCGCCGACGGCGCGTCCGCAGTCGACCTGTCGCGACGCCTACGGCCGGACGTCGTGCTGATGGACGTGCAGATGCCGGGACTTGACGGCATCGAGGCCACCCGGCGCATCGCCGCCGACCCCGACCTGGCCGCGGTACGCGTGCTCATCCTCACCAACTACGGGCTCGACTCCTACGTCTTCGCCGCGCTCCGCGCGGGCGCCAGCGGGTTCCTCCTCAAGGACGCCGACCCCGCCGATCTGCTGCAGGCCATCGCCGTCGTGGCTCGCGGCGACGCACTGCTCGCCCCGGCGGTCACGCGTACGGTCATCAGCGAGTTCCTCGCCGGCCAGCCGCCCGCCGAACCGGCGGCCGGCCGGAGCCTGCTGACCGCCCGGGAACGGGAGATCGTCGAGTTCGTCGCCCGAGGGCTGAGCAACGACGAGATCGCCGAGCGCATGGTGATCAGTCCGTTGACCGCCAAGACACACGTCAACCGGGCGATGACCAAGCTGCACTGCCGCGACCGTGCCCAGTTGGTCGTGTGGGCGTACGAGTCGGGGCTGACCACGCCGCGCCGACGGTGACCCGGTGCGGGTGGCCGCTGCCCACCGCCGGAACAGGCGGCGGAGCAGCAGGTCGGCGAGGACGTGACGAGGCGCGAGCAGGGTGACTGCGTTCATCGGGCGCTCCGTGACGCGAGGTAGGTGAGCCAGCCGCCGTGCGCGGTGATGTCGACAGCGTCCTCGGTGGCGGTGGCTTCGCAGCGAAAGCCGGTGACGGCGCTTCCGTCGGCGAGCCGTACCTGCCCGAGGACCATGGGTTCCGGCAGCGCGGCGAGGAACGGGCCGAGCGCGGCGGAGGGCAGCTCCCACACCTCGCCGTCGATGCTCGCCCCGCCGGAGGTGACCCGGACCAGACCGGGCTTCGGCGGCTGGGTCGGCAGGGCGTGCAGGCGGTACTCGGCGGCGGTGCGGACCCGGCCGACAAACCGGCCACCGACCGCGGTCAGCTGCCCGTTGAGCGGCTGGCCGGTCAGGTGCGCGCCGACGACGAGCAGCCGCAGCCCGGCGGCGGCCGGGACCGGAGCGGGCTCCCCGGTCAGCAGTGCGGCCACGCCGGCCGCGACCGCGTCGGCGAAGCCCCGGGTGATCACCTGAACACCGAAGGGTCCGTCGCTGGTCTCGCCGGCCGGGACAGCGACGGCGGCGAGACCGAACAGGTTGCAGAAGTTCGTGTACGTCCCGACGAGCGCGTTGACGCCCACCGGATCCGCGGCGACCTCCGCGATCGTGGGGTGGATCGGGGCGGTGGGCAGCAGCAGCGCGTCCGCGTCGCCCCACGCACCCATCGCCTCGGCGCGCAGCCGCTGCAGGCGCTCGGTGTCGGCGACGAGCACGTGCGCGGGGATGTCCCGGGCCGCGGAGATGATGGCCCCCACCGTCGGGTCGACGTCGTCGGGGTGCGCGTCGACGAACGCGCCGACCGCGGCGTACCGTTCGGCGACGAACCCACCGGCGTAGAGCAGCTTCGCGGCGTCGAGGAACGGCGCGAGCCGGATCGGCCGCAGTCGGGCGCCGGCGGTCTCCAGGGCCTTGGCGGCCTGGTCGAAGGCGTCGAGCCACTCCTGCGACATGCCGACCAGTTCGTGGCGTTCCGGCACCGCCACCACCGGCCGTGGCGGCGCCGCGAGGGGCGCGTCCGCCGGCCACACCGGGTCGCTCATGATCGAGACCGCCTGCTGTGCCGCGCCGAGGTTGCGGGCGAAGACGGTCACGCAGTCGAGGCTGCGGCACGCGGGCACCACCCCCTCGACGGGCACGAGGCCCCGAGTCGGCTTGCTCCCGACGATGCCCTGGAACGCCGCCGGCACCCGCCCCGACCCGGCCGTGTCGGTGCCCAACGCGATGTCGGCGATGCCCAACGCCACGGCCACCGCGGACCCGGAACTGGACCCACCGGAGACCCGCCGCGGGTCGCGGACGTCGCGCACCGCGCCGTACGGGCTCCGCGTCCCCACCAGCCCCGTGGCGAACTGGTCCAGGTTGGTCTTGCCCAGCACGATCGCCCCGGCGTCGACGAGCCGCTGGACGGCCGGGGCGCTGCGGGCCGGCCGGTAGGCGTACCCGGGGCAGCCGGCCGTGGTGGGCAGCCCGGCGACGTCGATGTTGTCCTTCACCGCCAGCAGCGACCCGGCCAGTGGCAGGCTCTCGCCCGCCGCCAGGCGGGCTTCCAGGGTGACCGCGTCGGCCAGCACGTCCCCCTGCTCGCGCAGGGTGATCCAGGCTTCGGGTCGCTCGCCGAGGGCGAGCCGGGCGTACGCGTCGCGGACACGGTCCTGCGGGGTCATGTGGTGGTCCCTCCGGCGAGTACGAGCAGTGGGCTTCCCGGCGCGACCTGGGCGCCGGGGGTGACGAGGACGTCCGCGACGTGTCCGTCCCGCGGGGCGGTGACCACCGTCTCGAGCTTCATGGCCTCCAGCGCGAGCAGCGGCTGTCCCGCGACGACCCGGTCGCCGGGGCGCACGTCGACGCGCCACACGCTGGACACGAACGGCGCCTCGACCAGCGCGCCTCCCTCGGGCACGGTCACCTCGCCGGCGGCCGGCGGCGCCTCCGGCTCGGGGCGCGGGTCGAACTCGCCGGCCGCCGCCCACGCCGCGCGTTCCTGCCCGAAGGCGGTCGCCTGGCGCTGCCGGAAGTCCGCGATGGAAGCGGCGTTGCGGGCGAGGAAGTCCTCGTGGTCGGCGAGCCGGAAGGTGCCGTCCTCGATCCGCAGCCGGTGTCGCCCGGCGGCGACGTCGGCGCGCAGGTCGAGTAGTTCCTCGGCGCCCACCGGGTACCAGGAGATCCGATCGAAGTGGCGCAGCAGCCACGGCGAACCGGGTTCGAAACCGCCGGCCTGCCGCCAGCGCGACCACACCTGCACGGTGCGGCCGACGAACTGGTAGCCGCCGGGCCCCTCCATTCCGTAGATGCACAGGTACGCGCCGCCGATCCCGACCGCGTTCTCCGGCGTCCAGGTACGGGCCGGGTTGTACTTCGTGGTCACCAGGCGGTGCCGCGGGTCGAGCGGTGTCGCGACCGGCGCGCCGAGGTAGACGTCGCCGAGCCCGAGCACCAGGTAGCTGGCGTCGTGGACGGTGCGGTGGACGTCGTCGACGCTGTCGAGGCCGTTGACCCGGCGGATGAACTCGATGTTCCACGGGCACCAGGGCGCGTCGTCACGGACGCCGGCCATGTAGCGGGCGATCGCCTCCCGGGTGGCCGGGTCGTCCCAGGACAGCGGCAGGTGCACCACCCGGCTCGGCACCGCCAGGTCGCGGGTGGCGGGCAGCTCGTCCTCGACCTCGCGCACCAGGTCGAGCAGGCGGCGTACGGGCAGCCGGTCGGGGTCGACGTGGACCTGCACCGACCGGATGCCGGGGGTGAGGTCGACGACACCGGCCAGGCCCTCGGCGCGGAGCCGGTCCATCAGCGCGTGCCCGCGCATCCGCAGGCCGAGGTCGAGGGTCATCGGCCCGTACTCGACGAGCAGGTTGTCGTCGCCGCAGCGGCGGTACGTGACAGCCGGGGCGGCGTCGGTCGCCTCGCGGCGGGCAAGGACACCGTCGTCGCCGCTGACCACCGGCGTGACCGGGGTGAGCCGCCGGGCACGTAGGGCCGCCGCGGTGTCGTCGGAGACCGGCACGAACCGTACGGTGTCGCCGGGGCTGAGCTGGCCGAGTTTCCAGCGTTCGGCGGTGACCACGGTGGCCGGGCAGACGAATCCGCCCAGGCTGGGCCCGTCGGGTCCGAGCAGGATCGGCACGTCGCCGGTGAAGTCGACCGCACCGACGGAGTACGGGGTGTCGTGGATGTTCGACGGGTGCAGCCCGGCCTCGCCGCCGTCGGTACGCGCCCAGCGGGGTTTCGGGCCGACCAGGCGGACGCCGGTGCGGGCGGAGTTGAAGTGCACCTGCCACTGCGCGGCGTAGAAGGCGTCGATGTCCGCGCGCAGGAAGAACTCGGGGGCCGCGTGCGGCCCCTCGGTGACGGCGATCCGCCAGTCCCGCCGGATCGCCGGCCGCTGGTCGAGCGGCACCGGACCGACGACCGGTCCGGTGGGGTCGCCGTGGCGCAGGACGTCGCCGACGCGCAGCGCCCGTCCGCCGTGGCCCCCGAACTGGCCTAGGGTGAAGGTGGCCGCGCTGCCCAGGTACCGCGGCACGTCGATGCCGCCGGCCACCAGCACGTAGCTGCGCAGCCCACCGTCGGTCGCCCGGCCGACGTCCAGCACGCCGCCGGCCGGAACCTCGACCGGCTCCCAGCGCGGCACCGGCACGCCGTCGACGGTGACCGGCACGTCCGCGCCGGTCACGCAGACCGTGGTCGGGGCGGTGAAACGCAGCGCCGGGCCGTCGACGGTGCATTCCAGACCCGGCGCGCCCTCGGGATTGCCCAGCGCCCGGTTGCCGAGGCGGAACGACAGATCGTCCATCGGCCCGGACGGTGGGACGCCGACCTCCCACAGGCCGGTGCGCCCGGGCCAGTCCTGCACGGTGGTCAGCGTGCCGGGCCGTTCGACGACGATGCGCGGCTCGTCGTCGCGTACCCCGGCGAGGGTGGCGGTGCAGTGCCGCGCGGCCAGGACCGCCGGGTCGGCGGCGGCGGCGCGCAGCAGGCCGAGGTTGGTCTCGATGCCGTCGACGCGGGTGGCGGCGAGGGCGTCGCGCAGCTTCGCGTACGCCTCGTCGCGGGTCGCGGCGCTGACGATCACCTTGGCGAGCATCGGGTCGTAGGAGGTGGTCACCTCGGTGCCGGCCGCCACCCAGCCGTCGACGCGGACGCCTTCGGGGAAGCTCACGTCGGTGACCAGGCCGGCGCTGGGCCGGTGTCCCTGGGTCGGGTCCTCGGCGTAGAGGCGGGCCTCGACGGCGGCGCCGCTGGCCCGGCGGGGGGTGTCGAGGACGGTGTCGTCGCCCTGGGCCAGGCGCAGCATCCACTCCACCAGGTCGATGCCGAGGATCTCCTCGGTCACCGGGTGCTCGACCTGCAGGCGGGCGTTGACCTCGAGGAACGAGGCCTGTTCGCGCTCGGCGTCGTAGACGAACTCGACGGTGCCGGCCGACCGGTAGTGCACCGACGCGCACAGCGCCGCCGCCGAGCGGTGCAGCTGTTCGCGGACCGCGTCCGGCAGTCCCGGCGCGGGCGCTTCCTCGATCACCTTCTGGTTGCGGCGCTGCAGGCTGCAGTCGCGGTCACCGAGCGCCACGACGCGGCCCCGGCCGTCGCCGAAGACCTGCACCTCGACGTGCCGGGCCCGCTGCACGAACCGTTCCAGGAAGACACCACCGCTGCCGAAGTTGGCCACGGCGAGACGCTCGACCCGGTCGTACGCGGCGGTCAGCTCTTCCGGCGTGTGGCAGGCCTGCATGCCGATGCCGCCGCCCCCGCCGGTGGCCTTGACCATGACCGGGTAGCCGATGCGTTCGGCGGCGTCGAGCGCCTCGTCGAGGCCGGACAGCAGGCCGGTTCCCTCGATCATCGGCACTCCGGCGGCGCGGGCGAGGTCCCGGGCGGTGTGCTTGGCGCCGAAGGCGGTCAGTTGTGCGGGTGTCGGCCCGACGAAGGCGAGTCCGGCCTGCTCGACGGCGGTGGCGAATCCGGCGTCCTCGCTGAGGAATCCGTAGCCGGGGTGCACGGCGCCGGCGCCGGTGGAGCTCGCCGCGTCGAGAACGCGGTCGATGCGCAGGTAGCTGTCCCGGGCGGGGGCCGGGCCGAGCCGTACGGCCAGGTCGGCCGCCCGCACGTGCGGGGCGGCCCGGTCGGGATCGGAGAAGACGGCGACGGTCTTCAGGCCCATCCGGGCGGCGGTGCGGATGACCCGGCTGGCGATCTCGCCCCGGTTGGCCACGAGCAGGGTGTCGAACATGGGACCGTCCTTTCGCGTCAGGGGGCGGTGACGACCATGCGCACCGGCGTCGGGTCGAAGCCGTTGCACGGGTTGTTGATCTGGGGGCAGTTCGACACCAGGACCAGGACGTCCATCTCGGCGCGCAGGGCGACGCGCAGGCCGGGCGCGGAGATGCCGTCGACGATGCCGAGGCTGCCGTCCGGGTCCACGGGGACGTTCATGTACCAGTTGATGTTGCTGACCAGGTCCCGTTTGCCGAGTCCCCAGCGGGCTCCCTCGATCAGGAAGTTCTCGACGCAGGCGTGCTGGTGCTTGGTGTGGTGGCCGTACCGCAGGGTGTTGGACTCGCGGCTGCAGGCGCCGCCGACGGTGTCGTGCCGGCCCACCTCGTCGGCCACGACGGTCATCAGCGGCCGGCCCTCGCAGGAGCGCAGCACGCTGCCGGTGGTGAGGAAGATGCCGCCCTGCGCGGCGAGGGTGTCCGGTGCCGAGTACCGCTCGGCGGTGTCGTCGGCGTTGTAGAGCAGGCAGTCGACGGCCTGGTTGCCGTGCAGGTCGACGATGGTCAGCACCTGTCCGCGACGCACGATCGCCGACCAGGGCGCGCGGGCGGCGACGGTCTCGTCGAGAACGGTCGTCCCCGCAACCAGAGCGGTCATGCGATCCCCCGGGCGGTGAGGTGGTCGGCGGTGTTGAGGAAGGCGCGCTCGCCCTCCGGCGAGCGGGACCAGAGCCGGTCGGTCGGTGCGGTGGGTGCTCCGCTTGAGGCCCTGATCTCGACCGGGGAGCAGGTGTACGCCTCGCGCGGGTCGAGTGGGTGCGGGACGTTGGCGAGCAGCACCGTGACCGGCATCTCGGCGCGCAGCTCGACGCTGCCTCCCGGGCCGGCCGAGCCGAGCCAGGTGAACCTGCCGTCGTCGCCGACGCGTACCCCCTGGAAGAAGGAGATGCTCGGGGGCAGGTCCCGGCGGGTCAGGCCGTGTTTCGCGGCGGCCAGGGTGAGCAGTTCCCGGCCGGCGGGCGACGGGCCGTGCGGGCTGCCGTCGCCGTACCGTTCGGTGTTGCTGGCCCGGGTGGAGGTGCCGCAGAAGGTGTCGGAGCGGTCCCGTGCCCCGGCGGTGACCGAGGCGAGCACCCGCCCCTGGTCGGAGAGGAGCAGGTGGCCCTCGCCGACGTACGCCTGCCAGAGCACCTTGACGGTGTCGGCGACGTTGAGCCGCTCCCACGGCTCGTCGGCGTTGAACAGCAGCACCGAGACGCAGGCGTCGCCGTGTGGGTCGGTCAGGCGCAGCCGGGTGCCGCGGGCGAGCCGCTTGCTCGCGTAGCCGCCGCCGGGGATCGTCTCGGCCCAGGTGAGGTTCTCGCCGAGCCGGGTGGCCGGCACGATCGGCATGCACTCGACGACGGTTCCGTCCTGGGCGCGGGCGTGCTCACGGGCACCGGCGGTGGTGGCGGTGGAGCCGGTCATGCGGTCTCTCCTTCCGCGACGGCGGTCGCGAACGGCAGCCGCGGCGGGTGCAGGGACAGGGCACGGGTGCGGTAGCGCAGGTAGGCCAGCCCACCCAGAAGCAGAGCGCCGCCGACGAACAACAGCGAGAAGTAGTGCAGGTACCAGTGGGTGCCGGCGGGGTCGTAGACCTCCTGCCGTGGCCAGCCGAGGTTGAGGATCATGCCGATGCCGTAGAGCACCGCCAGGGCGTTGACGACGATCCCGAACCGGCCGAGGGCGAACAGCCCGCCGCCGCGCTCGGTGCTCGCCGCCTGCTCGCCGTTCGGCCAGCCCTTGAGCCGGCGCACCAGCAGCGGGACCGTGACCAGGGCGTACGCGATGTAGAGCATGACGATGCAGACGCTGGTGATGGCGGTGAACAGAGCGGCCTGACCGATGTTGACCAGCAGCACCCCGATCGCGCCGGCACCGACGACGATGGCGGGCAACGCCGGGGTGCCGGTGCGCGGCGACACCTTGCGCAGCGCGGCGGAGAACGGCAGCACGCCGTCGCGGGCCATCGAGAAGACCATCCGGCTGCCGGCGGTCTGGATGGCCAGGGTGCAGACCGTGATGGCGATCGCCACGTCGATCAGCAGGATCCGGCCGCCGGTCTCGCCGAGCCGGCTGGTCAGCACGTACGGCAGACCCTCGGTGGCGAGCCGACCGTCGGTGAGGCTCGGCGCCGCCATCAGCGCGACCAGCAGCATCAGCCCGCCGCCGATGCCGGAGGCGGCCAGCGCCCGCAGGATCGTCCGGGGGGCGGTGTGGCGCGGGTCGCGGGTCTCCTCGCTCAGCTCACCGGCGCTGTCGAAGCCCACCACCACGTAGGCCGCCATCAGCGCCGAGACCAAAAACGGCCCGACGTACGCCAGTCCGGTGCCGGTGCCGCCGGTGTCGAAGACGACGCCCGGGCCGCGTTCGACGTTGAACAGCAGGAGCACCACCACCGCGGCCACCCCGATGATCTCAAGGGTCACCCCGGTGCTGTTGACGATCGCCATCAGCCGTACGCCGATGACGTTCACCAGCGTGGTCAGCGCGATCAGGATCGAGCCGAGGATGACGGCGTTGGTGGCCCCACTCGTCGAGGTCAGCGTCGGATCGCCGCCGACGAGCTGAAACCCGGACCAGATGGAGGGGAGCACCACCTGCAGGGCGATCGCGGCGGCCGCGACGGTGGCGATCTGGGCGATGATCATGACCCAGCCGGCGAACCAGCCGACCGCGGCGTTGGAGAGTCGCCGGGACCACTGGTAGATGCAGCCGGACAGTGGGTAGCGGGCGGCGAGCTCGGCGAAGTTGAGCGCCACCATGAACTGGCCGGCGAAGACCAGGGGCCAGGTCCAGAAGAAGGCCGGGCCGCCGAAGGAGAAGCCGAAGGCGAACAGCTGGAAGACCGTGGTGAGGATCGAGACGAACGAGAACCCGGCGGCGAACGACGCGTAGCTGCCGATGCTGCGGCGTAGCTCCGGCTCGTACCCGAAGCCGCGCAGATCCGCCGCATCCGTGGTGGGGCCGGTCGAGCCGGACGGGGGCGGTGCGGGCGGAGCTGGGGTAAGGGACATGACCGCCTCCTCGGCTCGACGCGGCGGACGTCGCCCGCCGCTAATTCCTGTCGGTTGACAGGTTCCGGGAGTGGCTGGTGGCGGAGGTTTCCCGTTGGTAAATCCTGCGTTGCTGGATCCCGCAGCTTTGTTGCAGGCGGAGGACAGGAGGGCGACAAGCGACCGGCATGCGACGATTCATGGGTGACGTCGTCAACCCCGGCCGCCCCCGTCGGACGCCCCCGGTCGGGCGCACGGCGCCTCCCCACCGCCAGCGCGCGGGAGGAGATTCTCGACGCCGCCGCCGAACTCTTCGCCCAGCGCGGCTACGCCGCCACCTCCACCCGGCTGATCGCCGAAACCGTCGGGATCCGCCAGGCGTCGCTCTACTACCACTTCGCCAACAAGGAACAGATCCTCGCCGAACTGCTCGAGGCCACCGTCCGCCCGTCGCTCGTCTACGCGGGGGAACTCGCCGACCGGTCGCTGGAGCCGGCAGCCGCCCTGCACGAGCTGGTCAGGTACGACGTCGCTGTGCTGCTCGGCGCCCGCTGGAACATCGGCATCCTGTACGCGCTGCCGGAGGTCGCCTCCGAGCCCTTCGCCCGCTTCCGCCGCGAACGCGAACAGCTGCGCCTGACCTACCGCCGGCTCGCGGCCGCCGCCGCGGTCGAGGAGCCCGACATCACCGGCGACCTGGTCTTCGGCCTGGTGGAGAGCGTCATCGGAATGCGCCGCGACCTGCCGGTCCTTCCGCCGCCCGAGCAGGTGCAGCGCGCGGTCGCCGCCGCGGCCCTGCGCCTCGTCGGGTCGGCCGGGCCGCCGGCGGCCATGATCGCCGCCCGGTCCGAACCGTAGCCGGGCCCCGAAGGGGTGACCGCCCGCGACGACCAGCGGGCCTGGTGGCCGCCGCGACCATGCTGCGGAGCTGGGCGGCGTAGCGGCCGGCCGCCGGCCGGTAGACGATCAGGATCGAGCGGCTCACGGAAGGCTCCTCCAGCCACCGCCGCGGCGTGTCGGTCCCGGGCCGGTCCGTCGAGGCTCTCGAAGAGATTGACGTCGTCCTGTGGCCGGCTTCGGGCCAGGGCGGTGTAGAGCGCCAACGGATTGATGGGCGGCAGTGTGGCTGGCATCACGCTAGTCGGAATTGTTGCGCACGGTGGTGCGG
>NZ_SMJY01000203.1:0-10452 GCF_004348355.1 Micromonospora sp. KC721
GGCCGGCTGCGGCGGGGGTGGCGGCGAGCAGGACGGGAGCGGTGGCGCTGCCGAGGGTGGACAGCGCGCGTCGGGCGAGGGGCATGGTTGGCCTCCGGATCACGGGTGCCGGCGTGCTGCGGTGGCCAGATAATATCGATCCTTATCACTGTCCACAATGTTACATCGGGGTTACATGGGGCGGCGGGGCTAAATCGGGCAAAGACATGTCTTGCCTGCGATCTTAAATATGTGAATACTTTCCTCACTTGGCCGGTTTCCCCAGGTCGGCCGGGTTTCCCCGGGGTGCGTCGCCGTGACGCCACCCATCGCTCCCTTCCGGAGGTTGTTACATGCGACCCACGAGGTCATCGCTCCGCCGCGCCGCCGCCGTCGCCCTGGCCGGCACCCTGGTCACCGGCGCGCTGCTCGGCGCACCCGCCCAGGCGGCGCCCACCCCGGCGACACCCGACGCCGCCGCCGGCCTGGTCGACCGGCTCGGCGACCGCGCCGCCGGCACGTACGCCGACGCCAGCGGCAAGATGGTCGTGGCCGTGACCGACGCGACCGCCGCCCGCCAGGTGCGGGCCGCCGGCGCCACGCCGAAGATCGTCACCCGGGGCGCCGCCGTGCTGAAGGCCGCCACCGCCGAGTTGGAACGCACGGCGAAGATCCCCGGCACCGCGTGGTGGACCGACCCGGCCACCAACCAGGTCGTGGTCTCCGTGGACAGCACCGTCACCGGCGCCAAGCTGGAGCGGGTCAAGGCCGCCGCCGCCCGCGCCGGCGGCGCGATCCGGATCGAGGCCGAGGCCGGCGTCCTGAGCACCCGCATCTCCGGCGGGCAGGCCATCTACGCCGGCGGCGGCGGTCGCTGCTCGCTCGGCTTCAACGTCCGCAACAGCGCCGGCGCGACCTACTTCCTCACCGCCGGGCACTGCACCAACATCGCCTCGAACTGGTACGCCAACTCCGGTCAGACCAGCCTGCTCGGCACCCGAACCGGCAGCAGCTTCCCGGGCAACGACTACGGCATCGTCCGGCACAGCAACTCCGCCAACGCCACCGGCAACGTCTACCTCTACAACGGCAGCTACCGGGACGTCACCGGCGCCGCCAACGCGTACGTCGGCCAGAGTGTGCAGCGCTCCGGCAGCACCACCGGCCTGCACAGCGGAAGCGTCCGCGCACTCAACGCCACGGTGAACTACGCCGAGGGCAGCGTCTCCGGCCTGATCCGCACCAACGTCTGCGCCGAGCCGGGTGACAGCGGCGGCGCGCTGTTCAGCGGCAGCACCGCCCTGGGCCTCACCTCCGGCGGCAACGGCAACTGCCGCATCGGCGGCACCACCTACTTCCAGCCCGTCACCGAGGCGCTCAGCGTCTACGGCGTGAGCATCATCTGATCCACCAGCGCACGGGCCGCCGGGTGACCGGCGGCCCGTCCGCGTTCCTACCGGCCGCGGGGCGCGCTGCCGGAGTGTTGGCCTCAGCCGGGGGTCAGCCGGGTACCGGTGAGCACCACCACGCCCTTCGGCCACTTGCAATGGACGCGCAGCACCAACTCGTCGGCGCCCTCGACACTGGCGGTGAGCGGGACGGAGGCCCCGTGCCGGGCCGCGACGACCTTTCGCTCCAGCCGCTGGAACGTTCCGTCGGGCTGTTCGGTGTTGGTGAGGACGGTGACGGCCGCCTGCGCCTGTGGATCGTCGGGGAACCAGTGCCAGACCACGGTGGTCAGCTCGAGATACCGCCGGTGCAGCGGATAGAGCACCTCCCGGTGCTTGTCGGCGTTGGTGTTGCGGGGGCAGGAGATGGCGATCGACCGGTCGTGACCGGCCTGGCTGGCCAGGGTCCGGGGCAGCTCGACCAGGTTGGCGGCGCCGGCCTGCACCTCCAGCGTGTCGAGCAGGGTGCCGGCCGGTGCGGACGGCGCCGCCGTCGGTCCCGGCGTACCCGCGACACCGCCGGTCGGGGTCGGTGGACCCGGTGGACCGGACGGCACCTGCGCCGTCTGCTGCTCGCCCTCGGCGTCACCCGAGGTCACGTCGAAGTAGTCGCGAGCCAGGCCGGTCCCGGCGAACAGGACGCCGAGCGCCGTCAGCGCCAGGCCGACCTGCCTACCCCGCCCCGCGCGGTGGCCGGGGCCGCCGTTCCCGGTGTCGGTGGGGGAATCGCTGTCGACGGTCACCACGTCTCTCCCGAATGCCGATGCCGGACGAGGTGTCAGTTTCTATCATCGGCGGACCGGTGACGGGGTACTCGCCTGATCAACTGTCGCCTATGTGATAGTGGGCGCTTCTTGTTTCTGTCAGTAACGCCAGGGAGTCTCGACATCCCGTTGCGACAGTGCTCAGGAGGTGCCCCGGTGAACCAGCCGCAGAGCGACCCGACGTCCGGTCCTCGCGCCGCTCCGCCGGCCGCCGGCGGGCCGGGTGCGCCGCCGCCCCGGCCGCCCGACCCACCGGCCCGGCCGCCCGCGTCGGGGCGCCCGGTCGCCCTGCTGGCGCTCGGCGTCGCCGCCCTGGCGTTGCTGGTCGCGTTCGGCGCGGCCCTGTTCGCCTGGCGCGCGGTCGACCAGGCCAAGGACGCCAAGTCGATCGCACTCGCCCGCGGCCCGGCGGACGTACCGTCGCCGTCCCCGCCCGGCAACGCGTCGGGGCCGGCGGACGCACCGACGGAGGCGCTGCCCACCACCGACCCGCCACCCCGCTCGCAGGACGAAAAGCCCGAGTTGAACGAGCAGACCGTCTACGAGCCCAAGTACGAGCGGCAGGTCCTGCTGCTGACGCCGACCTGCAGCTATCCGCAGTACGCCGATCTGGACGAGCCGAAAACCAGCAACGAGGTGGCCGGTGCCGAGATCCGGGTCAGCGGTGGCTGCAACAACGAACCGACGGTGTTTCGGCTGCTGGACGGGGTGGATGGCAGCAGAGAGGGTCGACCTGGCATGAAGCCGCAGGACTGCGGCGCGAAGATCGACGCCGCGCTCGTGGCGCGGAACGCGGCCATCCCGGCCCGCAAGGGCACCGCGCTCTGCCTCACCACCAACGCCGTCGAAGCCCGGGCGCGGGGCGACGTGTGGCGGCTGGTCCTGGTCCACGTGGTCGGGGTGGCTGACGACGGCGCGACCACCATCGAGGTGACCGCCTGGGACATCCCGGGCTAGGCTCTTCCGTCCACTGGGCAGCCTCGCCACCCGCCGGACCCTCGCTCGGCGGGTGGCGAACCGTGCGTTCGGTAGGGCTGACAGAATGCCAGGGCAGAGACGTACCGCAGATGAGGAGACGCAAGTCGTGATCCGTACCCATGACGCCGGCAGCCTGCGCGCGACGGACGCCGGCACCACGGTGACGCTCGCCGGGTGGGTGGCCCGCCGGCGCGACCACGGCGGTGTGATCTTCGTCGATCTGCGTGACGCCTCCGGCGTGGTCCAGGTGGTCTTCCGTGAGGAGGACGCCCACGCGCTGCGCAACGAGTTCTGCGTCAAGATCATCGGCGAGGTGACCCGCCGTCCCGAGGGCAACGAGAACCCGGAGCTGCCCACCGGCGAGATCGAGGTGACCGCCAGCGCGCTGGAGGTGCTCTCCGAGGCGGCCCCGCTGCCGCTGCCGGTGGACGACCAGGTGGAGGCCGGCGACGACATCCGGCTCAGGTACCGCTACCTCGACCTGCGGCGCAGCGGCCCGGCGAAGGCGATGCGGCTGCGGTCCCGGGCCAACCAGCTGGCCCGTGCCGTACTGCACGAGCGGGACTTCCTGGAGATCGAGACGCCGACGCTGACCCGGTCCACCCCGGAGGGCGCCCGCGACTTCCTGGTGCCGGTACGGCTCCAGCCGGGCAGTTGGTACGCGCTGCCGCAGTCGCCGCAGCTGTTCAAGCAGCTGCTGATGGTCGGCGGCATGGAGCGGTACTACCAGATCGCCCGCTGCTACCGCGACGAGGACTTCCGCGCCGACCGGCAGCCGGAGTTCACCCAGCTCGACATCGAGATGTCCTTCGTCACCGAGGACGACGTGATCGACCTCGGCGAGGCGATCGTCGCGGCGCTCTGGTCCGACCTGGCCGGCTACGAGATCCCCCGGCCCATCCCGCGGATCACCTGGCACGACGCGCTGGCCCGGTACGGCTCCGACAAGCCCGACCTGCGCTACGGCGTCGAGTTGACTGAGCTGACCGACTACCTGCGCGGCACCGAGTTCCGGGTGTTCGCCGGCGCGATCGACGCCGGTGGGTACGTCGGGGCGGTGGTGATGCCCGGCGGCGCGGCCCAGACCCGCAAGGAGCTGGACGGCTGGCAGGACTGGGCCAAGGCGCGCGGCGCGAAGGGCCTGGCGTACGTGGTGCTCGACGCCGAAACCGGCGCGCCGCGCGGCCCGGTGGCGAAGAACCTCTCCGAGGCGCACCTCGCCGGCCTCGCCGACGCGGTCGGCGCGAAGCCCGGCGACGCGGTCTTCTTCGCCGCCAGCCCGAACGCCCGTGAGGCGCAGGAGCTGCTCGGCGCGGCCCGCGTCGAGATCGCCAAGCGGGCCAACCTGATCGACGAGTCCGCCTGGGCGTTCTGCTGGGTGGTTGACGCGCCGATGTTCGAGCCGACCTCCGACCAGGAGAACGGCGGGGCGGGCGGCTGGACCGCCGTGCACCACCCGTTCACCTCGCCCAACGCCGAGTGGGTCGACCGGTTCGAGGAGGCGCCGGACCGGGCGCTGGCGTACGCGTACGACATCGTCTGCAACGGTAACGAGATCGGCGGCGGCTCCATCCGTATCCACCGGGGCGACGTGCAGCAGCGGGTCTTCGACCTGCTGGGCATCACCCCGGAGGAGGCGCAGGACAAGTTCGGCTTCCTGCTGGAGGCGTTCAAGTACGGCGCCCCGCCGCACGGCGGCATCGCCTTCGGCTGGGACCGGGTCTGCATGCTGCTCGCCGGCGCCGACTCCATCCGCGAGGTGATCGCCTTCCCGAAGACCCGGGGCGGCTTCGACCCACTGACCGGAGCGCCGACGCCGATCACCGCCCAGCAGCGCACCGAGGCCGGCATCGACGCCAAGCCCAAGGCCCCGACCGGGGCACACGCCGGCACCGCCGGCCCGGCAGCCCCGGTGGCCGACCCGGTCTGACCGCCGTCCCTGTCGAGCGCAGGTCCGCGTCGTGATCCGCCAATCGGCACGACGCGGACCTGCGCTCGTCGGTGAGGAGGGTGGTGGCCGGATGCGGATGCTCGTGGTGGGAGCCAGCGGGTTCCTCGGCGGACAGGTGTGCCGGCGGGGGTCGCCGCGGGCTGGCCGGTGACGGGGACGTGGCACACGCACCCGGTGGAGATCCCCGGGTCACCGCGCACCGGTTGGACGTCACCGACCGGGCTGCCGTGTGGGAACTGGTGGGCCCGGGTACGGCCGGACGCCGTGATCGGCACCGCGTACCGCAACGACGACTGGCGGATCACCGCCGACGGCGCGGCGCACTCGCCGCCGCGACCGCTGCGTCCGGCGCGGCTACGCCTCGACTCGTCCCGGGCCGCCGGCCTGCTCCGGATCCGGCTGCGGGGGATCACCGAACTCCTCACCTCCTGACCCCGACGTGGGTCGGTACGCGCCGCCGACTCGACCCCCGTCAAGCACAAACCTTGTGCAAAGAATTTGTGCACAGATATTGTGCATGCCATGACGCGCGACGACCGGCCGGACACACCCGCGCCCCGTGAGGTCCGGCTCGACCACCGGCAGGTCCGGGTGCTGGCGCACCCGCTGCGGATGCGGCTGCTCGGGGCGCTGCGTACGAGCGGGCCGGCGACCGCCACCAGGCTGGCGGAGCTGCTCGCCACCAACACCGGCGCGACCAGCTACCACCTGCGCCAGCTCGCCGAGGTCGGGCTGGTCGTCGAAAATCCCGACCGGGCCGGCGGGCGGCAGCGCTGGTGGCGGGCCGCGCACGAGGTCACCAACTGGGAGCCGACCGACTTCGACGACGACCCGGATGCCCGTGCGGCCGTCCGGTGGATCCACGGCGACCAGGTGCGGCTGCTGGTCGAACACGCCGAGCGATGGTTCGACGCCGAACAGGGCTGGTCACCAGCCTGGCGGGACGCCTTCGGCATGGGCGACATCTTCCTGACGGTCCCGCCGGCCCGGCTCGAAGCGCTCATGGCGGAGGTGTGGCAGGTCCTGGAGCGCTACCGCGACGAGGCGGACCCGACCGAGCCGGGCGCCGAGCAGGTGCAGGTCTTCGTGGCCGCCTACCCGCTGTGGCGGGGGAAGCGGTGAGCCGGCTGTCCGTACGCCAGATCCGGTTGCGCTACCTCGCCCTGCACGGTCTGCGCTGGACGCCCACCGGCCTGATGATCCCCGTCATGGTCCTGCTCATGCAGGAGCGGGGCCTGTCGCTGCCACAGATCGGCCTGGTCTCCACCGCGCAGGCCCTGGTGGTGCTCGCCCTGGAGTTGCCCACCGGTGGCCTTGCCGATGCCCTGGGCCGCAAACCGGTGCTCGTCACCGCCTGGGCGCTCAGCCTGGTCTCGCTGGCCGTCTTCGCGACCGCCGATTCCTTCGCGCTTTTCTTCCTGGTCTGGGCGTTGCAGGGCGTCTACCGGGCGCTCGACAGCGGCCCCCTGGACGCCTGGTACGTCGACACCACCCTGGCCGCCGACCCCGGCGCGAGGTACGAGGGCGGTCTCGGCCTCGCCGGCACCGTCGCCGGTGTCGCCATCGGCGCCGGTGCCCTGCTCAGCGGCGGCCTGGTCGCCCTCGGCCCGGTCGGCCCGGTGAGCGCCCTGACCCTGCCCGTGCTGGTCGCCCTCGCCCTCCAGGCGGTGGCCCTGGCCGCGTTGCTCACCCTGCTGGTGGAGACCCGCCCCGCGCAGGGCCTCGGCGCGCTGCGCGCCTCGGTCGTCGAGGCCCCCCGGATGGTCGGTCGGGCGTTCGGGCTGCTGCGCCGCTCCCGGGTGCTGCTCGCGTTGGTCGCGGTCGAGCTGTTCTGGGGCTTCGGCATGGTGACCTTCGAGTCGCTGCTGCCGGTCCGCCTCGCCGAGGTGGTCGGCGACGCCGATCGGGCGGCGGCGCTGCTCGGTCCGGCCAGTTCGGCGGCCTGGCTCGCCTCGGCGGCCGGTGCGGCGCTGACGCCGCTGCTGCTGCGGTGGCCGGGTGCCGCGCCGAGCGCCGTGCTGCTGCGGGTCGTCCAGGGCGGCACCGTCGTCGGCATGGGACTGTTCGCCGGTCCGCTCGGGGTGTTGGTGGCCTATCTGGCCTGCTATGCCGTGCACGGTGCGTCGAACCCGCTGCACATGGGCCTGCTGCACCGCCAGGTCGACGGGCCGTACCGCACCAGCGTGGTCTCGCTGAACTCGATGATGGGGCAGCCGGGCTTCGCGCTGGGCGCGGTGCTGCTCACCGCCCTCGCCGACGCTCGCGGTGTCGCCCCGGCGATGCTGCTCGGAGCGTTGGTGCTGGCCGTGGCCGCCCCGCTCTACCTGCCGGCCTGGCGGGCCGGCCGGCGCGGCGCAGGCGCCGAGGAACCGGTGGATCCCGACGGGGTGGACGGACCGGGCCGGCCGGAGGCCGGGACGGACGGGCGACGCGAGCCAGCAGCGAGCGGCACCGGGTGACCCGGCCACCCCGCTCAGCCGAGCTGGATCGAGGTGCGGGCCAGGGCACCGGTGAAGCCGAGCCGTCGGTAGAGCCGGATCGCGCCCACGTTGTCGGTGTAGACGCCGAGCGCCACCCGGTCGTACCGGCTGCCGAGGGCGCGGGTCATCCCGGCGGTCAGGGCGGCGCCGAGCCCTCGACCGCGCCGGTCCGGGGCAACGGTCAGCCCGGCGAGGAACCCGATGTCGCCCCGGCTGCGGTCGGCGCCGCAGGCGATGATCCGGTCGCCGTCGCGGATGCCGTACCAGTCGACGATCCCCGGATCGCCGGGGCGCGAGGTGGTGCTCGGGTACGCCTCGTCGATCAGCGCCGCCAGCGCCGGGTGGTCGGCGTCGGTCAGGCGTACCACCCGCTCCTCGTCGGTCTGCCGGGGTGGCGGCGCGTCGGTCCAGAGGAAGTCCCACTCGTCGAGGCGGGCGATGTCGAACCGCCCGGCCAGCGTCTGCGGGTCGGTCCGGGGTAGCTGCACCCACTGCCCGTGGGGCAGCACGCCCTCGGCGACCAGCGCGGCGAAGAGGTCCACCGCCGGGGCCGCGACACCGATGGCCCCGCCCGCCGGGCCGGTTCCGGACGGCAGCAGCCACGCCACGAGGTCCTCGGACCGCCAGCCGCGCGGTCGCGTTCCGGGACGGATCACGTGCCGGGCGAACGGGTGGTGGCCGGTCGCGGCGAGGAGCGCTGCCCG
The DNA here is from genome assembly GCF_004348355.1 of Micromonospora sp. KC721. Lineage (NCBI taxonomy): Bacteria > Bacillati > Actinomycetota > Actinomycetes > Micromonosporales > Micromonosporaceae > Micromonospora > Micromonospora sp. KC721. Next base: position 8,305 of record NZ_SMJY01000203.1, read on the forward strand.
GCCCACCAGCTTGTGAGCTGTGTTGATCATGAAAGCAGCCTAGATCGGGTCGGCGCGACGCGCTCGATCCAGGGTGGAGATTGGCGGACCGACCGATCGGGTACATCCCGGTCGACCTACTGGAACCCCCACCGGAGGACACCGCCATGCTTGCCATCCTCGCCGCCATCGTGTTCGGCTTCGCGCTCCTGATCGACCTGCTGAACACCAACTTCGGCGCCCCTGACCTGTTCAACTGGCACACCCTCGTGCTGATCGGCCTGCTGCTGCTTGCGCTCTACCTGGCCGGGGTTGGCAGTGGCCCGCGTTCAGGCGGCGGCGGTCGCTGGTACCGGGGCCGGCGGCCGGGTCGCGGCTGACCGCGATTGATCAGGGTGGGCGGGGAGTGCGGCGCGATTCCGGCGTCACGGTCCCCGCCCGGTACTGTCTTGCTGATGGAATCCGACACCCTGTTCACCCTCGGTGGACCCGCCGCGGCCAGCGCCCCGGCGGGCCCGGGTGGTGCCGACGGATTCCCGGCGGCGGGGGAGGACGCCCCGCTGCCCGTCCGGATGCGCCCGGCGAGCATCGACGAACTGGTCGGGCAGGACCACCTGCTCGCCCCCGGCGCGCCGCTGCGCCAACTGGTCGGCGGCGGCGCACCGCTGTCGGTGATCCTCTGGGGCCCGCCCGGCAGCGGCAAGACCACCATCGCCCACCTGGTGGCCCGGGCCACCGACCGCCGGTTCGTCGCCATGTCCGCGCTCAACGCCGGGGTGAAGGACGTCCGCGCCGTGATCGACACGGCCCGGCGGCAGCGGCGCGCGGGCGGCCCGCAGACCGTGCTCTTCATCGACGAGGTGCACCGGTTCAGCAAGACCCAGCAGGACTCGCTGCTCGCGGCGGTCGAGGACCGGACGGTCACCCTGCTCGCCGCGACCACGGAGAACCCGTACTTCTCGGTCATCTCGCCGCTGCTGTCGCGCTGCGTGCTGCTCACCCTCCAACCGCTGGACGACGCGGCCGTGCGCGGCCTGCTGCGCCGCGCGGTCGCCGACGAGCGCGGCCTCGCCGGCACGCTCACCCTCGAGGCCGACGCCGAGGAGCACCTGGTACGCCTCGCCGGCGGCGACGTGCGCAAGGCGCTGACCGCGCTGGAGGCCGCCGCGGCGTCGGCGACCGCGTTGGGCACCGGGCGGATCGATCTGGCCACCGCCGAGCAGGCGGTCGACGTGGCCGCGGTGCGCTACGACCGCGACGGCGACGCCCACTACGACGTCACCAGCGCCTTCATCAAGAGCATGCGCGGCTCGGACGTGGACGCCGCGCTGCACTGGCTGGCCCGGATGCTGGTCGCCGGGGAGGACGCCCGGTTCATCGCCCGCCGGCTGGTGATCTTCGCGAGCGAGGACGTCGGCATGGCCGACCCGGCCGCGTTGACCGTGGCCACCGCCGCCGCCCACGCGGTGGAGTTCGTCGGCCTGCCCGAGGCCCAGCTCAACCTGGCCCAGGCGGTGATCCACCTGGCGACCGCCCCGAAGTCGAACTCGGCCACCACCGCCCTCGGCGCGGCGATGGCCGACGTACGCGCCGGCCGGGGCGGTCCGGTGCCGCGCGGGCTGCGCGACGCCCACTACGCCGGAGCCCGTGGCCTGGGGCACGGCACCGGCTACCGCTACCCGCACGACGACCAGCGCGGGGTGGTCACCCAGCAGTACGCTCCCGACGATCTCGTCGGAACCGACTACTACCATCCCAGCAGCCACGGCGTGGAGCGGGCGGTGGCTGCCCGCCTGCCCCTGCTGCGCCGCATCGTCCGCGGGCTGCCCGCCCCGGTGTCGCGCACCGACGGGCCGGCGGGGCCGGACGGCCGCCACCGGTCGGGCGCGGGGCACGCCGCTGGGGCGGATGAGGACGGCAGCGACGCCGTCGGGGAGGGTCAGCAGTGACATCGCGTGGTGGGGAGCGACCGCAGGACGGTCCAGAGGAGCGGCGCGACCCCCGCGCCAAGGGTCGACGCTGGGGTCGTGGCCGGGCCGAGGAGGCTCCCCCGGAGCCGGTGGCCGAGGATTTCGGCTGGATCGACGATCTGCGTACCGCCAAGCAGCAGCGCGGTGAACTCGGCCCGGACGGCGAGCAACCCGGCGCGGCCCCCCCACCGCCCCGACC
>NZ_SMJY01000204.1:0-10389 GCF_004348355.1 Micromonospora sp. KC721
GGTTAGCTGGGGCGGCGGGTGGCGGCGATGGCCAGGTCGACCAGAGCCTGGCGGGCCTCGGTGTCCAGGTCGACGGCGACCAGCGCGGCGAGCGCGGCGTCCGTCAGCGTGACGATCCGCTGCTCGGTGCGGGCCAGCGCTCCGCATCCGGCGATCAACTCCCGCAGCCGGGCGATGCCCGACTCGTCCAGCGCCGCGTCGCCCAGGCCGGCCAGCAGCAGTTCCCGGCCCGCGTCGTCGATCGCCTCCACGGTCGCCGCCACCAGATAGGTGCGCTTGCCCTCACGCAGGTCGTCCCCGGCCGGCTTGCCGGTCTGCGCGGGGTCGCCGAAGACCCCCAGCACGTCGTCGCGGAGCTGGAACGCCTCACCGAGCGGCAACCCGTACGCCGAGTATGCCGCCCGCACGTCCGCCGACGCCCCGGCCAGCGCCGCACCCAGCAGCAGTGGCCGCTCCACGGTGTACTTCGCCGACTTGTACCGGGCCACCTTGCCGGCCCGTTCCACCGAGGTGTCGCCGGTGGCCTGGGTCAGCACGTCGAGGTACTGCCCGACGGTCACCTCGGTACGCATCTCGTCGAAGACCGGCCGGGCCCGCGCCACCGTCCGGGGTTCCAGCCCGGCGCAGTGCAGCAGCTCGTCGGACCAGACCAGGCAGAGGTCACCGAGCAGCACCGCCGCGGCGTCGCCGAAGCCGTCCGGGTCGCCGCTCCAGCCCGCTGCCCGGTGCCGGGCGGCGAACCGCCGGTGTACCGCCGGTTCGCCGCGCCGGGTGTCCGACCGGTCCATCAGGTCGTCGTGGATCAGGGCGCTGGCCTGTACGAGCTCCAACGCCGCCAGGGCCGTCACGACCTCGTCGGCGTCGACCCCACCGGCCCCCCGGAAGCCCCAGTACGCGAACGCCGGGCGCAGCCGCTTGCCGCCGCCCAGCACGAACGCCTCGATCGCCTCGGCGACCGGCACCAGCGCGTCGTCGACGCGGGTCAGCCGGGCGCGCTGGCCGGCCAGGAACTCGGCCAGCGCCTTGTCCACCCGCTGGCGCAGGTCGGCACGGTCGACGGGGGAGACGGGAGCAGCATGGGTCACGCCAGCACGCTAGCCGGTCCCACTCGGTTCCGCCCCGCCCCGGGGGCTGGCGCGCCGCGTACCCGCGCCGGCCGGCGGGAACGGGCGCGGATCGGACAGCAGGAACGGGCGTGCTTCGGCGAGCAGCGCCCGCCAGCGGCGTACCCCGGGTTCGGCCCGGTGCGCGGCGAACCGCCGGTCCACCTCGGCCAGCGCGGCGACGGCTCGCGCCGAGCCGGCCCGGACGGCGTCGCGCAGCGCCGTCCCGGCCACCTCCGCCGCCTCCTCCACCTCGCCGAGCTGCACCAGACCACGGGCCAGCCAACTGCCGTACACCGCCGCGCCGCGCGGCCCCCGATCGGTCCGCAACGCCACGCCGAGCAGCGACACCGCCGGCCCTGGGCGACCCAGCGCGACCAGTGCCCGCCCGGTCATCGCCGCCAGTTCGCCGCTGTCCAGCCAGTACAGCCACGGCGGTTCGGCGGACGGCTCGACGGTCTCGGCCGCGCGCCGGGCGGCGTCCAGTGCCCGCCGCGCGGCCGGGCCGCGGCCGGTGAGCGCGGCGGCCAGCGCCATCCGGTGCAGCAGCAGCGCCCGCAGTCCGGGGCTGGCGGTGCGGCGGGTCCCGGCGTACCCGGCCCGGGCCAGCAGCAGTCCGCCCTCGGCGTCGCCGGCACCGGCCAGCAGGTGGCTGGCGGAGGCGAGCACCTGACCGGCGAGCGCGCGGTCCCCGGTCGCGGCGGCGGCCCGCAGTCCGAGGCGGTGCGCGTCCACTTCGGACGACAGGTGCCCGGCGTCGCCGTCGAGCCATCCGGCGAGCTGGGCGGTCTCGGCCAGCACCGGCAGCAGCCGTCGTCGTCCGCCCGGACCGGACCGGCGCAGCGCGCGGACCGCGTACCGCAGTCGGTACGCCCCGGCCGGGGCCAGGTCCGCGCCACCGGCCAGGTCGTCGAGCCGTCGTAGTTCGGCGAGCCCGACGGCACCGGGCGGGGCTTCCCAGCCGTCGTCGGGTTCCCGGTCCGTCGCTGACCGGCCCGCCGCCTCCGCCGCCCTCCGGCCCGGTGTCGACTCGACGACGTGCTCGATGGTCGCCGGGTTGAGCAGCAGGGGAGTGCCCGGGTCCGCCGCCCAGCGGTGCGCCAGGGCCAGCAGAGCCGACCGGGACCGGGTCGCGACGGGCCCGGCCGGGCCGGGCCGCCCACTCCGCGTCGGCACGTCGGCCAGCAGTCCGGCCGGCGCGTCGAGTACGGCGGCCAGATGGCGTCGCCAGCGCTCGCCCGGCGTCCGGACGGCCCGCTCCCAGCGGGACACCTCGTGGCGGGTCAGCGTGGGTGTGTCGGCGGCGGCGCAGAGCGCGGCGGCGAGCTGCTGCTGGCTCCAGCCGTGGGCCAGCCGAAGCTGGGCGATCAGCGGCCCGAGCAGGCTCGGGTCGGGCGGGGTCATCGGTCCTCCGGCACGGGTGTCGGCGCGGCCACGCCCGCCCGTGCGCACAACAGGACGGACCGGCGTGCCGCCGGTCGGTGCTGACCCCCGCGCGGTGACCCCGGGTGCCGGCCCTCGGCCGGCCCCGCCCGCGCTGGTCCCTGTTCTACCCCGGGGGTACGACGTTCAGGTGCCGCCCGACGTCGGCGGGACGGCTGGGGACCGCACACCAGAGGCGCATGATCGTCGATGTCCAGTTGGGAAGGCATGGGTACGACCGCCGTCACCCGCTAGAGTCGGGGCGTGGCGCTCGGTCTTCCCTCCGTTCTTCCCAATCCGCAGCCGGCGATCGGGGAGCTGATCCGCCGTGACGCGCCCACCTTCTCGTTCGAGTTCTTCCCCCCGAAGACCCCCAAGGGCGAGCAACTGCTCTGGCAGGCCATCCGGGAGTTGGAGTCGCTGCGTCCCTCGTTCGTCTCGATCACCTACGGTGCCGGTGGGTCGACCCGGGACACCACGGTCGCGGTGACCGAGCGGATCGCCACCGAGACCACGCTGCTGCCGATGGCGCACCTGACCGCGGTCAACCACTCCGTCGCCGAGCTGCGCAACGTCATCGGCCGGCTGGCCGGGGCCGGGGTGCGCAACGTGCTCGCCGTGCGGGGCGACCCGCCGGGTGACCCGGGCGGCGAGTGGGTCCGCCACCCCGAGGGCGTGCTCTACGCCGAGGATCTGGTCCGGCTGGTCCGTGACGCCGGCGACTTCAGCGTCGGGGTGGCCGCTTTCCCGTACAAGCACCCCCGCTCGCCGGACATCGCCAGCGACGTCGCACACTTCGTCCGCAAGTGCCGGGCCGGCGCGGACTTCGCGATCACCCAGATGTTCTTCGACGCCGACGACTACCTGCGGCTGCGGGACCGGGTCGCCGCCGCCGGCTGCGACACCCCGATCCTGGCCGGGGTGATGCCGGTCACCCAGATGGCCACCATCGAACGGTCCGTACAGCTCTCCGGCGCGCCGTTCCCGCCCGCCCTGGCGGAGCGGTTCGCCCGGGTCGCCCACGACCCGGAGGCGGTCCGTCGGCTGGGTGTGGAGCAGGCCAGCGAGATGTGCGCGAGGCTGCTCGACGAGGGCGTGCCGGGCATCCACTTCATCACCCTCAACCGGTCCACCGCGACGCGGGAGGTGTGGCGCAGCCTCCAGGCGGGCGCGCGGGTGTGAACGGTTCACCCCGACACCTCGGCCCCACCACGACGGTTGACCGATGGTGGGCACACAGCTGAAATGGGACGGGTACGCGACCGCCTGGGCGCGGCTGCACGGCGGCTTCGACCCCCGGGTCGCCGCGCCGGTGGTCCGGGCCTGGCTGCGCTTCGCCTACCACGTTGGATACATCCTGGGTCGGCTCCGGGTGACCCCTACCGCGGTCACGGTGGGCGGGGTGCTGCTCTGCTTCTGCGTACCGCTGTTCGCCGTGCGGGGGGTGGACGGGCCGATCGTGGCCGCCCTGTTCGTCCTGCTCGCCGCGGTGGCCGACAGTGTCGACGGGGCGGTGGCGGTGGTCACCGGCCGCACCACCCGCCTCGGCTACGTGTACGACTCGATCGCCGACCGGCTCGGTGAGGTCGCCTGGCTGATCGCGTTCTGGCTGGTCGGAGCGCCCGGGGCGCTGGTGGTGGCCAGCGGTGCCCTGTCCTGGCTGCACGAGTACGTCCGGGCCCGGGCGGTCGCCGCCGGGATGCGGGAGATCAGCGTGGTGACCGTAGGGGAGCGTCCCACCCGGGTCTGTGTGGCGCTGGTCGGACTGCTGCTGGCCGGCCTGACCGGCATGATCGACCCGGATCTGGCCGCCGGCACGGTCACCATGGCCGTCGCGGTCTGGGTGCTGCTGGCCGGTTTCGGCCTGGGGCAGCTGCTGTCAACGGTCCGCCGTGCCCTGGTCACCGCCGGCTGATCCTCACTGGGCGGCGAGGCCCGCCGGGTTCCGCGTGATGGATACGCCGCTACCAGGCGGGGCCGATCTTCTCGGCGACGATCTGCGCCGACAGGGTGACCATCGGCAGGCCGCCACCCGGATGGGTGGAACCGCCAACCAGCCACAACCCGGCCGCCGGGCCACGGTTGGCCGGCCGGAACAGCCCACCCGCGGTGCCGTAGATGGCCCCGCCCGGCGCGCCGGTCGAGTCGGCCAGATCCGCCGGGGTGCGGATCTCGCGGAACAGCAGCCGGTCCCGCACGTCCACGCCCCGCTCGGCGAGCACGTCGAGAACCCGGTCCGCGTACGCCTCGGCGAGCCCGGGCCGCCGCCAGTCCACCGCCCCGCTGGCGGTGCCGTGGCGGGCGGCGTTGACCAGCACGAACCAGGCCTCGTGGCCCTCTGGGCGGACCATCGGGTCGTCGGCGACGGTGACCAGGACCGTCGGGTCGGCCGCCGGACGGGCCCGTACCCCCCGCCCCGGGTGGCCGAAGACCGCGTCGAACTCGGCGTCGTGGTCGCGGGGGAAGAAGACGGTGTGCTGGGCCAGCCCCGAGTCGCCGCGTACCCCGAGCAGCAGCACGAAACCGGCGAGGCTGCGGTCGGTCAGCGCGGCCAGCCGGCGCGGGGCGGGCAGCAGGTCCCGGTAGACGGTCAGCGCGTCCACGTTGGCCACCACCACGTCGGCGGGGACCGGCGCGGCGACGTTGGCCAGGCGTACCCCGTGCACCCGCCCGCCCGCGGCGTCGATCCGGGTGACCGTGGCGCCGGTCTGCACCACCACGCCCAGGTCCAGGCAGCGCGACAGCAGCGCGTCGGCGAGGGTGCCCAACCCGCCGCGCAGATACCAGCCGCCGTACGTCAGCTCGGCGTAGGCGACGGCGACCAGCGCGGCCGGGGCGCGGCGCGGGTCCGCGCCGGTGTAGGTGGCGTACCGGTCGAGCAGCATCCGCAGCCGCGGGTCGGACAGCTGCCGGCGGCCCAGCCCGCGCAGGGTACGACCCGGTCCGATGGCGGCCAGGTCACCCAGCCGCCAGGCCAGCGCGGCCAGGTCGCGGGGGGAGTCGACGGTGCGGCGCAGCACGTCCCGGTGCGACGCCTCCCAGACCCGGGCGGCCCGGCGCCACAGCCGCTGCCAGTCGGCGGCGGCCCGGTCGCCGAGGGCCGCGCCGATCCGGGCGGCGAACTCGGCCGGGTCGGCGCAGGAGTCCAGGTGGGGCCCGCCGCCGCCGAAGACGTGCCGGACGATCGGGTCCAGCGGCACCAGGTCCAGGTACTCGTCGAGCTTGGCCCCGGTCGCCTCGAACAGGTCGTGCAAGACCTGGGGCAGGGTGAGCAGGCTCGGCCCGGTGTCGAAGTGGAACGATCCGTGCGGGGTGTCGTGGGTGTAGCGGCCAAGCTTGCCGCCGACGGTGTCAGCCCGTTCGAAGACGGTGACCTGGTGCCCGGTGACGGCCAGCCGGGCGGCGGCGGCCAGCCCGCCGACCCCGGCGCCGACGACCACGATCCGCGCCATGCCGCGCCCCTCCTAGCTGACCGGACGGCCCCGCCAGGACAGGCGACGCCGCTTCCGCAGATGGTACGACCGTAGGGTCAACCAACCGAGGACCACGACGGACACGGGGTGCGCCAGCGCGTCGGGCCAGGCCCGACCCCCGGTCGCCCGGGCGCTGACCACCCGCCCGGCGACGCCCGCGGCGTACCCGACGGAAGCGGTTGCGGCGGCCGGGCCGGCTCCGGCGACCAGGGCGGCCACCGCGAGCAGCGCAGGCGCGGTGTAGAGCAGGAGCAGCAGGGACACCACGCCGGCCGCCGCCGACGGGTGCCCGAACGTCGCCCACAGCGACTTGGTGTACCCGTCGCGCAGCTGCGGCCAGGTGTCGTACATCCGGCAGGCGGCCAGCCGGGAGCCGTCGGCCAGCACGATCCGTCCACCGGAGCGCTTCACCGCCCGGGCCAGCTCGATGTCCTCCAGCACCCTGCCGGCGACCGCGGCGTGCCCGCCGGCAGCGGCGTAGCCGGCCCGGTCCACCAGCAGGAACTGGCCGCCGGCCGCGGCCAGCGACGGTCGCGGCGAGCGTTCCATCGCCCGCAGCGGCAGGAAGGTCAGCCACAACCACTGCAGCAGCGGCTGCACCAGCCGGTCGGCCGCCGTCCGCACCACGATTCGGGGGTACGCCGACAGCAGCGTCGCCCCGGTGGCCCGCAGCGCGGTCACCGCCGCCGCCACCGCGTACGGGGTGAGCACCACGTCGGCGTCGACGAAGACCAGCACCGTGGCGGCCGGGTCGGTGCCGGTGGCGAGCTGGTGGCAGGCGTGCGGCTTGCCCAGCCAGCCCGGTGGCGGGGCGTCCCCGTCGAGCACGCTGACCCGGGGGTCGTCGCCGACGACGGCACGGACGACGTCGGCGGTGCCGTCGCCCGAGCCGTCGTCGAGCACCACGATCCGCAGCCCGGGTACGCCTCGCTGGGCGAGCAGCGACCGCAGGCAGGGTGCCACCCGCGCGGCCTCGTCCCGCAGTGGCAGCAGCACCGCCACCGGCTCGTCGACCTCGACCGGCCCGGCGGTGGGCCGGCGCAGCCACCGGGCGGCGTTGACGACCGTGTGCAGGGTGAGCACGCCGACCGCCGCGGCCAGCACGAGCAGCGCGGTCATGCCGGGGCGTCGACGTCGCGGCGCGGTGGCCGGGGCGCGGGCCGGTCGTCGCCGGGCCGGGACGTACGCAGCAGGGTCATCGCCAGCGGCACGGCGACGACCGCCATGCCGGCCGCGCCCCACAGCGCCGAGGCGGGCAGGGCGAGGAAGACCGCGTGCGCCAGCACGCTGGACAGGTACGTCCACAGGTAGAGCGCGAACATCGGGTCGTCCCGGCTGTCGGTGCCGGCGACGGCCGGCCCGGCGAGCGGGCGCAGCGCGCCCATCAGCAGCACCGCGAAGAGCAGCCAGCCGAGGTAGTTGCTGACCGGGACACCGGGCAGCCCGGGCAGCGCCACGGTGACGTCCCGCCACATCCAGTAGCCCTCGGCGACCATCTGCGGGTCGAGGAAGAGGTCCCAGGCGGCCAGCCCGACGGCGGCCAGCGTGATCCGCCCGGCGTGCCGGGGCCACGTCGGCCGTCCCCCGGCGGGGCGGATGAGCCGGACGGCGGCGAGCCAGGCCGGCCAGGCCATCCAGGTCCAGGCCAGCGGGATGACCAGCGGCACCCCGGCCAGTTTCGGGCCCAGCTCCCCGGAGTAGTCGTAGCCGCCGAACGGGAAGCCGGTGGCCACCCCCAGCGCCTCGACGGCGAACCCGCCGCCGGTGCCCGCCGCGACCAGCGCCGCAGCCGTTCGCGGGCCGCGACTGAGCAGCGCGTGACCCACCGTGAGCAGGTAACCGAGGAGCACCGTGGCGACGGTCAGCCGGGCCCGGGTGACGCCGGTGGTGAGCGGATAGCAGATCTGGGCGAGGATCAGGGCGCTCAGCAGCGCCCAGGGGACCACCCGCCGTGGGTTCACGGCGCGGTCGGGTCCGGTGCGGCGGTGTCGGGGTTGACCAGGGGCAGGTCCCGGCCGAGTACGCCGAACGGGCGCTCGTCGCCGGGGAAGTGGAAGTGCCGCAGCACGTCGACGAAGCCGAACCGGCGGTACAGCCGCCAGGCCCGCGACGTCCGCTCGTCGGCCTCGGGGGTGGACAGCAGGGTGGTCGCCCCCTCGGCCAGGGTGAGCAGGGCGGTGAGCTGCCGGCTGCCCAGGCCGTGTCCCTGCGCCGGCGGCCGGACGTGCAGCTCGACCACCTCGAAGCAGTCGGTCAGCCAGCGCCGCTGGGCCGGCGGGTCCAACGCCCGGTGCACCTGGTCGTGCCACCACTGCCCGGCCTCGCCCCGGTAGCCGTACCCGAAGCCGGCCAGGTGCCCCTCGGTGGTGAGGCTGGCGACGGCGCGGAAGCCGGGTCGGCGGACGTGGGTGGCGATGTAGCCGCGGCGGGCCTGCAGCAGGTCGGTGCGGTAGTTCATCGCCTCGCCGTAGACGGCCACCACGTCGTCGAGCCGCCGGACCAGATCGTCCGGCGTCCACCGCACCAACCTCATGCGCTTCCTCTCACGGTCTCCGCGCCGCTGTCGGCGGCCCAGCCCAGCACCGCCCGGTCACCGACCACGTCGCGCACCTCGAACCGCGCGAAGAGTTCCTCGGCGTACCACCCCTCGGTGGCGGTGCGGGTGATCACGGCGCGGTGCTCCGGGTGACGGTACGCGAACGCCACGAGGTCCGTCGGGTCGCGCCACACGCTGACCGTGCCCTGCCAGCCCAGCGGGGCCTCCCCGACACCGAACCGGGCGAGCAGCCCGGGGGTGGCGTGCAGGGCGGCGGCCACCGGCGGGACCGCCTTCCAGAAGGTCACCACCCGCCGGGGGCGCAGCCGGGCCCGGGTCAGCGCCAGCACCGGCCCGGCCACCCGACCGCCCGACGGGTCGCCGAACGGCCGCCGCCCCGACCACTGGCCCCGACTGGCCACCGGGCGCAGGTCGAGCCGGGCCCGGGCCCGGGCGATGCGGGCCCAGGCTCGGCCGACCGGGGAGGTGTCGAAACCGTCGGCGGCGGTGGGGGAGTCCCACACGGTCAGCGCCGCCCACCGGGTCGGGTCGGCGTCACCCGGCCCGAAGCCGGTGCCGGTTCCGGTGCCGAGCAGCTTGCCGAACCGTACGCCGGGGGTGGCCCGCAACCGGCGCGGATCCCGCGCCATCCGGGCCAGTGCCCGGGGCAGCGCGGCTCGGGAGACCCGCCACACGTGCAGGGTGACCAGTTCGGGTACCGCCTCGGCGGCGGAGTTCACGCCACCTCGGCCGGGGTGCCGGCGGTGATCCGCAGCAGGTCGGCGTACGTGACGGGGAAAACCGCCTGGGGCACCCCGCCGGCCGCCCAGACCTCGTCGTACGCCTTCAGGGCGGTGTCCACCAGGGTGCGCAGCGGGTGTGGGTGGCCCAGCGGAGCGACCCCGCCGATCACCTGCCCGGTGTGCTGCCGGACGAACTCCGGGGTGGCTCGGCGCAGCCGGCTGACCCCGATGGAGGCGGCCAGGCCCGCGGTGTCGACCCGGTGCGCGCCGGAGGTGAGCACCAGCAGCGGCGCGCCGTCCGCCTCGAAGATCAGCGAGTTGGCGATGGCACCGACCTCGACGCCGAGCGCCTGGGCGGCTGCGGCGGCGGTGTGTGCGGCCTCGGGCAGCAGGCGGACCGTGCTCGGCGCGCCGGCACCGTCCCGCGCGCCCGCGCCGTCGAGGGCCTCCTGCACCGCCCGTACGTTGGGGTGTGACTGCATGCCGCCATTCTTCCGGGTACGCCCCGCAGCGGGTGGACCGGCCCGGCCGTTCGGCGTGGTGCCACCGCCGGAGGCGTCGTGACCTTGGTGGTCGTGGTGGCACGCCGTGCCTGACACGTTGCGTTTTCGTCGGCGGGAGGGTGTACTGTCAGCAGTGGTTAGAACGGGTGTTCGATTGGGTGCTGGTGCACCCCACCTGGACATGGGTGCCGCACATCCGTTCCGACGGCTCGGGAGCGGTGTTTCGCGGCGCCGCTTCCGGGAGGTGCGGTTTCGCGGACCGCACCGGGCACCGGGCAGTCGCGAGCCCGGTCCCGTCAGGCAGGATCGTCGTCCGCCGCCCACGACCCCCGGGTGGCGGACGACGAACCCGCCGGTTGCGCCGGCCGGGTGCGGTGTGGGGAAGCGTCCACACCCGGCCGGCCCCATCTGGTGCGTCTTCCTCCGCACCGCCCGTTTCGGCCACGCGGAGGAGACAGTCATGCCGACCCAACCGGCCCAGGCACCGACAGTGCCCGCGCACGTGCTGCCGCACCGCACCCCGGCCCAGCTTCTCGCGGTGGCCCGGCGTGGGCTCGTCGAGGCCGCCCAGACCCGCCCCGACGGGCTGCGTTACGCCGCTGCCCACCT
>NZ_SMJY01000205.1:0-10370 GCF_004348355.1 Micromonospora sp. KC721
CCAAAAGCAGCAGGGCAGACCTGAGCCTCTACGCCGTCCTCCGCGACCTGCAGTACTTACTCGCGACCTGGCTCGGGTTCTGCCCCCTCTGCCGCCAACTCGTCCCAACCTAACAAAGCGCTACTAGGGCACCCGTCCCTGCCTTGCAAAGATCAAGGCTACTGTCCGCCGGCGTCGGTGACTGCGCCCTCGACCGGGCCGACCGCAGCACCGACCCGCAATGGCTCAGCTACTTCGACGAGGCATACCTGTCGGCCAAGTTCGGCCACTGCTTCCTCGCCCTCGGCCGCAACACCCACGCCGAACGCTTCGCCGCCCGATCCCTGCGCATGGACAACCGCTATGTACGCGGCAGAGTGTTCAACCTCGCCCTACTCGCCAGCGTCCACGCCCACCAGGGCGAACCCGACCGAGCCTGCGCCATCGGCGCGGAAGCCCTCACCCTGACCACCCAGCTACGCTCCGCCAGAGCCGTCCGCTACCTCCGCGACCTGCAAACCCAACTCGCCCCACACCGGCGACTACCCGCCGTCCGGCACTTCACCCGCCGCATCGACGCCACTCTCGGCCCACGACGCTGACCATCACAGCTCACCCCGGGCCTTACGCACCACCAACTCCAGCACCGCGATCACCGTGCCGGCACCGACGATCTCACCCCGGGACACCAGCCCGTACGCCTCATCGAGCGGAATCCAGGCGACCTGCTCAGCCTCGTTCACGTCCACGGGTGCGCCGATGTGCTCAGCCTGCCGGGCCAGGAACAGCAGATTCTCGGCGTCCGCAGTACCGACCCACGGCTGGAAGGACAGCAACGGCTCCACCCCCTGGGGCCGCCAGCCGGTCTCCTCCTCGACCTCCCGCACCGCACACTGCGCCGGGTGCTCCTCGTCGTCGACATAGCCGCCGGGCAGCTCCCACACCCACCGGTCGAACACGAAGCGGTGCCGCCGCATCAACAACAGGCGCTCTCGATCGTCGAGTACGGCGACCATGGCCGACCGGGGAGCCCGGATCACGTACTGCTCGAAGCGAACCCCGTCCGGCAACTCCACCTCGGCGATGCTGAGCCGCGCCCGCCTGGTGTCGTCCACGACCCGCTCCCCGTGGATGGTCCACCGGCTCAACTCCGTCGCCTGTTTCTCTGCCACCCGGCCAGTATCCGCGCCGAACCCCACCATGCGTCGTTGGTAACGCTTCCTGGGCGCACTGCTCGGGCCGCCGCCCAGACGACGAACACCCAACACCGACCCCCGTCGGGGGATGCGGACACAACTTGTCGGCTGCTGGCAGCTGGTGGCGGCCCGCGTCGGTGAACAGCTGCCGGGCGTAGTTGGTTCACATTCGGAGTCGACCCCCGTCGACGCTCGCGCTGCCTTCATGCTGCCTCGCCGCTGTCCGCCGTCTCGCTTACAAGTTCTAGGCGCTCCATCCAGCCCAGTACGCGCGCGTTTTCCGACCTCGGATGACGGTTCGTCGCGGTTCGGCTTTGCCCCGGCCTGTTTGACCCTGTTGCTGTCACCGCTGCTGTCCGCAGTGCAGAGCGACGGCACCGCTGACGCAGCGCCTACGATGTGCCGGTGGAGGGCTTTAAGGCGGTCGCACTGGTGCTCTGCGGCGCGCTGAGTTGTCTGTTCGTCTGCCTAATGCTGTGCGCCGTCGCTGCGGCATGGGCCGCTTGGCCCAGCCGTCGCCAGTGACCCGTGTCCCTATCCCATCACCAGCGAGGACAATGCTCGACGCCTGTTCGTAGCGCGTCTCGGGCTGCCATTGTTGGTCGCTGGTTGACGACGTTTCACGGTGTCTTGTGCCCTCTGTGTGCCCCGAATCCCGCGTGCTACCACCTCCGACGCCATTCGAGGTAACCCCGATGCGCTACGGCCGGGGCGTCTCCGCGCTGGACGTACAGCACCTCATTCTCGACCCACCACACGTCGCCAACGCGGAGGAAGACCGGAACCTCCAACCTCAGGGCAAGAAGACACCCGCCGGAGCTCCCGGGCAGCCCCTCCAGGTCGTCCACCAGGTCCGTTCGGCCTGCGGTGACGGGCTCGGTCATCACACCACCATTTTGCCGGCGTCCGTGTAGCCCGGCGACTCCTTGCCCCCCAGGCAACCAGCAACGCCACGTGAGCTGCTGCTCGTTCGCTGTGCACGAGCCGGGGTCCGGAAGATCACCGTGCACGACGCCCGGCGTACCTGCGCGACCCTGCTCGTCGACCTGGACGTGCACCCGCGCGTCATCATGCAGGTGCTCCGGCACGCCGAGGTGTCGGTCACGATGGAGATCTATTCGCAGGCGTCCTCGGACGCCACCCGCGACGCGCTCAAGCGCCTGGGGGAGAGCCTGCGATAGCCGGTGCTGTACTCCACTGCTGTACCAACGCACAGAGGGCACATCCATCTATCGGATGTGCCCTCTTACCTGGTCGGGGTGGCCGGATTCGAACCGACGACCTCTTCGTCCCGAACGAAGCGCGCTACCAAGCTGCGCCACACCCCGAGGCGTGCTGAGAAATAGTAGCCCACCCGTTCCGGTGGTCAAACTCGGTACCCCCTCCCGCCGCGCCGGCCCGCGGTTCGGTACGACGACGGCGTGGCGGGAGGGCAGGTCAGCGGGAGATGAGGGTGAGCATGCTCGCCTCCGGCGGGCAGGCGAACCGTACCGGGGCGGTGGGGTGGGTGCCCAGGCCGGCGGAGACGTGCAGCCAGGAGTCGGAGCCGGGCCAGCGGTGCAGGCCCTTGGCCATCGACCGGGGCAGCCCGCAGTTGGTCACCAGCGCGCCGTACCCGGGCACGCAGACCTGGCCGCCGTGGGTGTGCCCGGCGAGCAGCAGGCCGAAGCCGTCGGCGGCCATCTGGTCGAGCACGGCCGGTTCCGGGGAGTGGACGACCGCGACGGAGAGGTCGGCCGACGGGGAGACCGGGCCGGCGACGGCCGGGTAGTCGTCCCGCTCGACGTGCGGGTCGTCCACGCCGACCAGTTCGACCACCCGGCCGCCGGCCTTGATCGTGGTCCGGGCGTTGTTCAGGTCGGCCCAGCCGGCCCCGACCAGGACGTCGCGCAGTTCCTCGTACGGTAGGGCGGCGCCCTCGGTGTACTCGCGGTTGGGGAGGAAGTAGGTGAACGGGTTCTTCCAGACCGGGCCGGTGTAGTCGTTCGAGCCGAAGACGAACGCGCCGGGAACGCCGAACAGTGGTTGCAGCGCCCGCAGCACGCCCGGGACGGCCCCGGGGTCGGCCATGTTGTCCCCGGTGACCACCACCAGGTCGGGGTCGAGGGCGGCGAGCGACGCCACCCACTGCTGTTTGCGCCGCTGGTCCGGCATCATGTGCAGATCCGACAGGTGGAGCACCCGCAGCGGCTCCGCGTCGGTCGGCAGCACCGGCACGTCGTACCGGCGCAGGGTGAACATGTTGCGCTCGATGAGCGACGCGTACGCCAGGGTGGCCGCGCCCGCGGCGAAGGTCCCGGCGGCGAGCCGGAATAGTGTGCGCTTTCGCATGTCGTTCAGGGTAGTTTGACCGTCCATGAGCACGCTGAAGGACCGCCTCACCGACGACATGCGCGCCGCCCTGAAGGCGCGCGACGAGTTGACCACGTCCACGCTGCGGATGGCGCTCGCCGCCGTCGGGACCGCCGAGGTCGCCGGCAGGGCCAAGCGGGAGCTCACCGACGACGAGGTACTCGCGGTGCTGACCAAGGAGGCGAAGAAGCGGCGGGAGGCCGCCGCCGCCTTCGCCGACGCCGGCCGCGCCGAGCAGGCCGCCAAGGAGACCGCCGAGGGGGAGGTGCTGGAGCGTTACCTGCCGAAGCAGCTCTCTGACGACGAACTCGCCGAGCTGGTCGCCGGGGCGCTCGCCGCGGGCGGGTTCACCGGGAAGGCCCAGATGGGCCCGGCCATGAAGGCGGCCCAGGCCGCGGTGGCCGGCCAGGCCGAGGGGGGCCGGGTGGCCGCCGAGGTGCGCCGACAGCTCGGCCTCTGAC
This sequence comes from Micromonospora sp. KC721, assembly GCF_004348355.1. NCBI lineage: Bacteria > Bacillati > Actinomycetota > Actinomycetes > Micromonosporales > Micromonosporaceae > Micromonospora > Micromonospora sp. KC721. The sequence continues at coordinate 3,989 of NZ_SMJY01000205.1, forward strand.
CCTGGTACGCGCGACGGGCGGGCACCCTGCGAGGGTGCCCGCCCGTCGTTCGTCAGTGCGGCGTCAGCCGCGGGGTCGGGGCCCTCTGGGGGGCGGCAGGTTGCCTGGCCCACCGGGGCCGGCGGAGCTGCCGTCGGGCGTGCTGCCGCCACCGCTGCTGATCTCGATGGTGACCACGCCGCCCTTGATGGTGCGGCCGCTGGGGCTGGTGCCGGCCACCTGGCCGGCGGGGCACTCCGAGGGGACGCGGGTGTCGGAGACGACCACCTCGAAGCCGGCGCCCCTGATCCGGGACCGGGCGGTGTCCACCGACTCGCACTTCACGCCGGGGATGGACCGCTGGTCACCGTTTATGATCTTGCTGCCGGGCGGGGTGAAGTTGATCCGTTCCTTCCCCTTCATGGCGGCCTTCAGCGTGTTGTAGACGGCCGGGTTGATGCCCTGCGGGGTCTCGTCGTGCCCCATCTTCTGATTGGTCTGCGGCCAGTCCGGGTCGGCCATGATGCCGGCCACCGCGTACTGCTTGGTCATCGCGACCAGCGAGGAGGTCTTGTCGCTGTCGGTGGTGCCGGACTTGCCGGCCACCGGGGCGCCGACGATGCCGCGGACGTTGTTGGCGGTGGCGCCGGTGCAGCGCGAGGTGGACGACCGGTCACCGACCGGGCAGCGAGCGGCGTCCACCGCGGCGCGGGCCACCTCGGTGCTGACCCGTTGCTCGCACTTGGGGTTGGCGATGTCGAGCTTCTCGCCGTCCGGGTCCTTGATCTGCTGCACCGGGATCGGTTCGCAGTACTTGCCGTCGGCGGCGAGGGTGGCGTACGCGTTGGCCAACTCCAGCGGGGTGGTCTGCGACACGCCGAGGGTGAACGCGCCCCACTGGTTGGCGCCCCGCTCCAGCGTCAGGTCCTCCTGGGAGCGGAAGGTGATGCCGAGCTTCTTGGCGGCCTTGACCACGTTCTCGGCGCCGACCTGCTGTTGGAGGGAGACGAAGAAGGTGTTCACCGACCGGCCGAAGCCGCTCCACATGTTGTGCACGCCGGCCATGCTCTTGCTGGCGTTGCTCGGGCAGTAGAAGTTGGTGCCGGGGCAGGCCGCCGGGCCGGGCGCGATGATGTACTTCGACCGGAAGGTATCCGGCGAGTTGATCGTGTAGCTGAGCGGGACGCCCTTCTCCAGCGCCGCCACCACCGTGAAGATCTTGAAGGTCGAGCCGGCCTGGTAGCCGGTGATCCCCTGGCCGCCGGTGAGCAGCGGGTTCACCGTGTTCGGGTAGTTGCCCCGGATCTTCTTCTTGGCCTTCTTCGGGTCGCTCGACAACTTGTTCTGCGGCTTCTTCGGGTCGTCGAGCTTGAAGTTCCGGTTCACCGCGAGCGCCCGTACCCGGCCGGTGCCCGGCTCCACCACGGCCACCATGCGGGCGGCCTTGCTGTTCTCACTCAGGTGGTTGCGCACGGCCTTGTCGGCGCCGTCCTGCGCCTGCACGTCGAGCGTGGTGGTGATGGTGTAGCCGCCGCTCTTCAGCCGCCGTTCCCGGTCGTACGTGGTCGAGCCGAACGTCTCCTGCTGCATCCACCAGCGGTAGAAGTAGTCGCAGAAGAAGCCCCAGCCCTTCTTGTTGGTGGCCACGCAGCCGTTCGGGGTGCGCTTGTCCTTCACCACCATCGGCAGCGCCTTGGCGGCGTCCGCCTCCTGCTGGGTGATCGCGCCGATCTTGACCATGTTGTCGATGACGTAGTTGCGCCGCTCCAGCGCGCGCGGCTTGCCGCTGGCGGTGGTCGGGTCGTTCTGGGTCGGGGCCTTGACCATGCCGGCCAGCATCGCCGCCTCCTCCAGCTTGAGCTTGCTGGGCGGCTTGCCGAAGTAGACCTGGCTGGCGGCGAAGATGCCGTACGCGCCGTTTCCGAAGGCGGCGAGGTTGAGGTACCGGGTCAGGATCTCGTCCTTGGGGAACTCCTTGTCGACCTGCATGGCCAGCGACATCTCGCGCAACTTGCGGGTACCGGTGTCCTCGGTCGCGGCGACCACGTCCGCCGGGTGGCTCGCCGAGTACGCGATGGCCAGCCGGACGTACTGCATGGTCAGCGTCGAGGCGCCCTGCTGGGAGTTGGCGCCGGACTGGTTGTTGACGAAGGCGCGGGCGATGCCGGTGAGGTCGACGCCGTTGTGCTTGTAGAAGTCGTGGTCCTCGGCGGCGATGGTCGCCTGGCGCATGACCGGGGCGATGTCCTCGAACTTGACTTCCCGGCGGTTCTCGTCGTACATGCTCGCCAGCGGGGTCTTGCCGTCGGCGGCGAGCAGGTAGCTGATCTGCGGCGGGCGGGCGGCGTTGAACTCCTTCGGCAGCGCGCCGAAGGTCTCCGCGCCGGCCTTCGCGGCCAGTCCGGACATCGCCACCGCAGGGAAGGCCGCCGCCGCGACCACCACACCGGCCAAGAGGCCACAGACGAGTAGCGATGCGGCGTTGGTAAAGACATTGTGGTCACGTTTCCGCATCCAGGTCACCTCGACAGGGTACGCGAGTAGGGAACGAGGGCCGCCGGGGCGTTCTTTCCCCATTTCCTGCGCGCGCGACCCTCGTTGTGCTAAACGCACGACCCCCGGTTCGTGGTTGCGAGTGACCCGGCGTGAGTCTCCACCCGATCGGTGGAGTGGCGCAGCGTTTTCACGTACTTCGGCGGGGTAAGCGGCGAGCGAAGGCCCGGGAAGCCGGGAGTGTCCGGAATGATGGATTTTGCCGACAACGTTGCGTAATCAGGCGACTACAGAGCATGATGGTGGCGGCGACCTGGCCACACGTCGTCCGTGCCTCCTTGGGGAAGGAACGGGCCGGACGACCGGGGGGAGAACGACGGCTGGTCGCACGAGTCGGTAGGTACTGCAAGGGGGGACGTGTACACATGGGCATGATCGCTGACTGGCCGTCACTGGCGGCGTGTCAGAACGGGGACCCGGACGCGTTGTTCGTACAGGGCGCCGAACAGAACGTGGCGAAAAGGATCTGCCGGAGCTGCCCAGTTCGGTACGAGTGCCTGGCCGACGCGCTCGACAACCGGATCGAGTTCGGGGTGTGGGGTGGCATGACCGAACGCGAACGCCGGGCGTTGCTCCGCCGTCACCCCCAGGTGACGAGCTGGCGCAAGATGTTCGAGGCCGCGATGAAGAAGAACGCCAAGGACAAGTCCGGCAAAGACAAGATCCTGGTGACCGCCGCGAACTGACCGCCGTGCCTCACGGCCGGCTGATCGCCGCGCCGATCGTCCGCAGCCCGTCGACGTCGTGCACGTCGGCGGGCTGCGCGGTAACCGACACCGCCGGAACCAACGGGAACGCCTCGCTGAACCGGGCCGCCACCTGTCGCTCGCGTACCGCCTGCCGGGCCAGTGCCGCGTGCGCGCGCAGCACGTCGACGGTCACCTCGTGGCCACCCAACTCCACCAGCCGCTCCGCCGCCGCCAGACTCGCCGCCGCGTCCAACTCCACCACCGGCCGGTGCACCCGGTTGAGGACCAGGCCGGCCAGCGGCATCCGCTCCTCACGCAGCCGCCCCGCGAAGTAGGCCGCCTCCCGGACCGCGTCCGACTCCGGCGCCGCGACCAGCAGGAACGCCGTCTCCCGGGCCTGCAGGATGCGGTACGTCTGCTCGGCCCGCTGCCGGAACCCGCCGAACATCGAGTCCAGCGCGGCCACGAAGCCGGACAGGTCGGTGAGCAGTTGGGCACCGAGCACCTTCTGCACCACCTTGGAGAACATCCCGAAGCCGGCGGTGACGAAGGTGAACATGCTCCGCCCGCCGGTGCGGGCCGGCGCGAGCAGCAGCCGCAGCATCCGGCCGTCGAGGAAACGGGAGAGCCGGGCCGGGGCGTCCAGGAAATCCAGCGCGGAGCGGGACGGCGGGGTGTCCACCACGATCAGGTCCCACTCGCCACGGGCGTGCAACTGACCCAGCTTCTCCATCGCCATGTATTCCTGCGTGCCGGCGAAGGTGGAACTCATCGCCTGGTAGAAGGGGTTGGCGAAAATCTCCGCCGCCTTCGCCGGATCGGTGTGCTGAAGCACCACGTCGTCGAACGTGCGCTTCATGTCCAGCATCATCGCGTGCAGTTCGCCGCCGCTGGCCTCGACGTCGATCCCCTTGACCTGGCGGGGGGTGTTGTCCAGCTCGGTCAGGCCGAGCGACTGGGCCAGCCGGCGTGCCGGGTCGATGGTGAGCACCACCGTACGCCGGCCGTGCTGTTCGGCCGCCCGCAGCGCGAGCGCCGCCGCCGTCGTGGTCTTACCCACGCCACCGGCGCCGCAGCACACGACGATCCGTACACCGGGGTCGGCGAGGATCTGGTCGACGTCCAGCCGTGGCGCCGCGTCTTCGGAAGGCACCAATCGAGCGTATCGGGCCGCTGCCGGCCGTGCGCCGGAGCCGACGGCAGGTGTGAGTCAATCGGCCCGGCCGAGCACCTCGGCGAGCGTCACCAACCCGGCCCGGTCCACCCCGTCGGGCAGCAACGGCAGCTCGACCATGGGCAGCCCCAGCTCCACCAGATCGGCCCGGAGCGAATCCTCCAGCTCGCGGCGGACCTGCTGGTCCCGCGCCTCGTCGGCCAGTCCGGTCACCGTCGCCCGGTCGACGGGCAACCCGGCGGCGAGCAGCCCGCGCCGCAGCTCCGCCGCGGTGACCTCCCGACCCACCGGCAGCGGCGGCCGGGTGCTGTTGACGATCACCCGCCCCACCGGGAAACCGAGCTGGGTCAGCTCGCCGATCGCGTCGACGGTCTCCTGGACCGGCATCTCCTCCAGCAGCGTCACCACGTGCACCGCGGTCATCGGGGAGCGCAGCAGCGCGGCGACCCCCTCGCTCTGGGTCTTGATCGGGCCGACCTTCGCCAGCCGGGCGGTCTCCGCCGTGACGTTGAGGAAGCGGCCGATCCGCCCGGTGGGCGGGGCGTCCAGCACCACCGCGTCGTACGTGCGCCGCTGGCCGCTGGTGCGCGTGGTCGCCTCCTTCACCTTGCCGGTGAGCAGCACGTCCCGCAGGCCGGGGGCGATGGTGGTGGCGAAGTCGATCGCGCCGAGCTTGCGCAGCGCCCGCCCGGCCGCCCCGAGCCGGTAGAACATGTCGAGGTACTCGAGCAGCGCCTCCTCGGCGTCCACCGCCAGGGCGCGCACCTCGCCACCGCCGGGCGCGTCGGTCAGGTGCCGCTCCTCGTACGGCAGGGGGTCGGTCCCGAAAAGTTGGGCGATGCCCTGCCGCCCCTCCACCTCGACCAGCAGGGTGCGCCGGCCGTCGGCGGCCAGGGCCAGCGCCAGGGCCGCCGCCACGCTCGTCTTGCCGGTGCCACCCTTGCCGGTCACCACGTGCAGACGCGACGGCCATCCGGCACCGGCCGGCTGCGCCGGGGACTCAGCTGCTCGCACCGGTCGAGCCTATCCACCCGGCGGCGTCAGGCCACCTCGCAGACCCACCAGCCCCTCTCCCGTACGACGGTGAAGCGCAGCGCCTGCTCGGCGATCTTCTCGTCGGCGGTGGTCATGACGACCCGCGCGCTGACCGTGGCCCGGTCCCCGGTCTGGTTGTCCACCCGCGGGGTGGCCCACCGGAAGCGCGGGTTGGGGTTCCCCGCGGCGTACTTGTCGACCTCGGCGACCTTGGCGGCGATCTTCTGCTGGTCCCGCGAGGCCGCGCAGACGAAACCGGCCGCCTTCTGCGCGTCCCGTTCCTGGTAGACGGCGCTGAGGAAGTTGTCCACCGCCACCGACGGTTCCGCCGCGCCGGAACCGTCCTCGCGGTCGCGCAGGGTCAGGTAGGCCGCCGTGCCGCCGGCACAGAGCAGGAGCGCCGCGGCGATCGCGAGTGAGACGGCGAGACGACTCCGCCTCGGTTTCCCCGCCGCCGGACGGTGGGCCGGGTAGGAAGCCGTCGCACCAGGCAAGGCCGGGCCGGAGGACGGGGAGTCGAACGGTCCGGTCACACCGCCGGTCGGTGGTCGGTTCATGTGCCCCCCCGGGGAAGGGCGCCCTCGCCTCCCCGGGCGCGGACGCGGGTTCGGGTACGCCGGGCGAACCCTCTTCGCCCGTTCGTGGCAGAAGGGTAGCGGTCGACGGGGTCGGCTGTTACGTGTCACGCACGATGTGCCGATTCGGCGCGATCGTCTTCCGGACCAGCCTTGTGTCACATATGTGACTTGGCGTGGCCAGGCGTGCGCGTCCCGTTGTGGCGCATCGGCGGCGGTCCTACTTTCGTCCCGGTACGGGGGACGGGGCGGACAGGGGGTCCGGCCCGGATGGTCATCAGATCACGTACGAGCCCGGAGGCAGTGCATGCGCGACGCGGACAACATCGCTCGAGCCCAGTTCCCGCCGGGGGGCCGGGCGGGGCGGCTCGGTGGCC
>NZ_SMJY01000206.1:0-10341 GCF_004348355.1 Micromonospora sp. KC721
TACGACCCCGGCGTGGCAGGCCGACCCGGACACCGCCGCCCGCCTGTCGGGCGGACGAGCCGACACCGACGAGACGGTCGGGGCACCACCGCTGCCCCGCTCCACCCCCACCGCCATCTCGATCCCCCGCATCGGGGTCGAGGCCGAGGTCATGACACTCGGCACCAACCCGGACGGCACCGTCCAGGTCCCTCCGCTGGAGCAGGCGCAGCGCGCCGGCTGGTACTCCCCCGGCGTCAGCCCCGGCGAGGCCGGCAACGCGGTGATCGTCGGGCACGTCGACTCGGCGAAGCTCGGCCCGGCCGTGTTCTTCTCGCTCGGCTCGCTGACGAAGGGCGACACCATCACGGTGTCCCGGGCCGACGGCACGCGCGCCACCTTCACCGTGGACGAGGTCCGGTCGTACCCGAAGGACACGTTCCCCAGCGAGCTGGTCTACGGGCCGGGTGACGTCCCGGCGCTGCGGGTGGTGACCTGCGGCGGGGTGTTCGACAAGGCTGCCGGGGGCTACACCGACAACGTCATCGTCTTCGCGAGGATGACCTCCTGACGCCCGCACGGCGTGCCTCCGGGCGCGAGCACCGGAGGCACGTCGACGGACGCCTCAGGCCGCGGCGGAGGTCCGCACCAGGGTGCGGATCTGGCGCAGCAGCACCGAGAGGGCGGCCAGGTCGGCCCGCGACTCGTCGAACTCCCCCATCGCCCGGCGAGCGCGGTGGATGGAGGTGGCGTTCGACTGCTCCCACTCGCGTACCCGGTCCTGCGCCGGCAGGCGGTCCGGGGTGGAGTCGAGCACCTCGGCGGTGAGCGCGGCCAGCGCGGCGTACAGGTCGTAGCGCAGCGCCATCCGGGCCAGCGTCTGCCAGCGGTCCTCCCGGGGCAGCAGGGAGATCTTGGACAGCAGGGAGTCCACCCGGAACAGGTCGGACAGGACGAAGTAGACCGAGGCGACCTCGTCGACGTCCCGTCCGCTCGCGGCTGCGGTCTCCACCACGTCCAGCAGGCCGAAGCTGTACATCAGCCGGGTGGCCTGCTCAGCCAGTTGTCGGGGCAGCCCTCGTGCGGTCATCTCGTCGATGTGCGCGGCCAGCGACTCGCGTTCCCGGCCGTGGAAACGGGTCTCCAGGTCGGGCAGGAGCCGGGCCACCCCGGACCGCAGCCGGTCGATCTCCGCCGGCACGTCGATCGGCGAACGCCGGTTGGTGACCAGCCAGCGCACCGCACGGTCGAGCAGTCGCCGGGTGTCCAGGTAGACGTTGGTCTGCACCTCCGGGGAGACCTTGTTGTCCAGTGCCTCGACCGCGTCCCACAGCTCGCGCAGCCCGAACACCTCGCGCACCACCACGTACGCCCGGATCACGTCGGCCGGCGAGGCGGCCGTCTCCTCCACCACCCGGAAGACGAACGAGATGCCGCCCCGGTTGATCGCCTCGTTGACCAGCACCGTGGTGACGATGTCCCGGCGTAGCCGGTGCCGGGCCATCCGGTCGGCGAACCGCTGGCGCATCGGCGTGGGGAAGTAGTTGACCAGGACGTCGGTCGTCCACTCCTCGTCCGCGAGCCCGTCGGCCAGGATCTCCCGCTCCAAAACGATCTTGACGTACGCGAGCAGCACCGCGAACTCCGGCGCGGTCAGCCCGGACTCGGCGCGGACCGCCAGTTCCTCGTCCGGCGGCAACGCCTCCAACGCCCGGTCGAGCTGGCCGGCCCGCTCCAGCTCGTTGATCATCCGACGGTGCACCGGGAGCAGGGACGTCGCCTGGGCCTGGGCGTTGTTGATCGCCCGCGCCTGGTCGTAGTTGTCCCGCAGCACCAGCTCGGCGACCTCGTCGGTCATCTCGGCGAGCAGCTGGTCCCGCTCGGCGATGTCGAGCACCCCGTCGGCGACCGCCGTGTTGAGCAGGATCTTGATGTTCACCTCGTGGTCGGAGCAGTCCACTCCCGCCGCGTTGTCGATGAAGTCGGTGTAGAGCCGGCCGCCGGCCAGGGCGTACTCGATCCGGCCGAGCTGGGTGCAGCCCAGGTTGCCGCCCTCACCGACCACCCGGCAGCGCAGGCTCCTGCCGTCCACCCGGATCGCGTCGTTGGACTTGTCACCCACCTCCGCGTTGGTCTGGCTGGAAGCCTTCACGTAGGTGCCGATGCCGCCGTTGAAGAACAGGTCGACCGGCGCGGTGAGAATCGCCCTCATCAACTCCTGCGGCGACAGCCGCGTCACGTCGTCGTCGAGGCCGAGCACCGTGCGGACCTGCGGCGAGATCGGCACCGACTTGGCGGTACGCGGGTACACCCCGCCGCCGGCGGAGATCAGCTTCGGGTCGTAGTCCTCCCAGGACGACCGGGGCAGGTCGAACAGTCGCTTACGCTCCTGCCACGAGGTCGCGGCGTCCGGATCCGGGTCCAGGAAGATGTGCCGATGGTCGAAGGCGGCCACCAGCCGGATGTGCCGCGACAGCAGCATCCCGTTGCCGAACACGTCGCCGGACATGTCGCCGACGCCGACCACGGTGAAGTCCTGGGTCTGGGTGTCGTGGCCCAGCTCCCGGAAGTGCCGCTTGACCGACTCCCAGGCGCCCCGGGCGGTGATGCCCATCTTCTTGTGGTCGTACCCGGCGGATCCGCCGGAGGCGAACGCGTCGCCGAGCCAGAACCGGTGCGCCGCGGAGATCTCGTTGGCGATGTCGGAGAACGTCGCCGTGCCCTTGTCGGCCGCCACCACCAGGTACGGGTCGTCGCCGTCGTGCCGGACCACGTCGGTGGGGGGCACGATCTCCCCGGCGACGATGTTGTCGGTGACGTCGAGCATCGCGCCGACGAACTCCTGGTAGCAGGCGACCGCCTCGTCCCGGTCCCCCGGCTTCCGCTTGAGCACGAAGCCGCCCTTCGCGCCCACCGGCACAATCACGGCGTTCTTCACCATCTGCGCCTTGACCAGGCCGAGCACCTCGGTGCGGAAGTCCTCCCGCCGGTCGGACCAGCGCAGGCCGCCCCGAGCGACCGGCCCGAACCGCAGGTGCACCCCCTCGAAGCGGGGTGAGTAGACGAAGATCTCGAACCTCGGCCGTGGCGCCGGCAGCTCCGGGATCGCCTGCGGGTCCAGCTTGAACGCGACGTACGACTTCGGCCGCCCGTCGACGCGCTTCTGGTAGAAGCTGGTCCGCAGGGTGGCCTGGATCAGGGTCAGATACGACCGCAGGATCCGATCCTGGTCCAGGCTGGCCACCTCGTCCAGCGCCTCGCCGATCGCGGCGACGAGTTCGCCGCTGCGCTCCCGGCGCTGCTCGGCGGTCGCCGCGCCCGGGGCGAACCGCACCTCGAAGAGTTCCACCAGCAGCGCCGCGATCCGCGGGTACGCGATGAAGGTCTGCTCCATGTACTCCTGTGAGAAGACCGTGCCGGCCTGGCGCAGGTACTTCGCGTACGCCCGCAGCACCACCACCTGCCGCCAGGTGAGACCGGCACGCAGCACCAGCTCGTTGAAGCCGTCCACCTCGGCCTCGCCCCGCCAGGCGGCGGCGAAGGCGTTCTCCACGTGCGGGCGGACCTCGGCCAGCTCCTGGTGCCCCTCGGGCAGCCGCAGACCGAAGTCGTACAGGAAGACCCGACCGTCGATCCGGTCCACCTCGTACGGATGCTCGTCGACCACCTTGACGCCGAGCGAGTGCAGCACCGGGAGCACGGCGGAGAGCATCATCGGTTCGCCGTACCGGTAGACCTTGAACCGGACGTCCATGGTGTCGTCGACGTCCACGCCCCGGCCGCCACCTGTCCGTGGCGGGAACTGCTTGCGGAACAGGTGCATCTCCAGCTGGCCGGGCTCCTCCAGCAGCTCCAGCTTGGCGAGGTCCTTCATCGCCTCGTACGGGGTGTGCCCGTCCTTGTAGCCCTCCGGGAAGGCGTCAGCGTACCGCGCGAACAGGTGTTTGGCCTGCTCGTCGCCGAGCTTGCGCTCCAGCACCAGCCGGTAGTCGTCGTCCCACAGCCGGGTCGCGTCGGCCAGCTCCTCGGCGAGCAGGTCGGCGTCGATGTCGCCGGGCGGGTTGGTCGGGTCGGTCCGGACGATGAAGTGGACCCGGGCCAGCATCGACTCGGTGACCCGGGTGGTGTAGTCGACCCCGACGCCGTTCAGCTCGCGCAGCAGGATGTCCTGCATGCGCAGCCGGTTCTGGGTGGTGAAGCGGTCCCGGGGCAGGTAGATCAGGCAGGAGATGAACCGCCCGTAGGCGTCCCGGCGCAAGAAGACGCGCAGTTGCCGGCGGCCGGCCATGCGCAGCACGCCGGTCACCGCGTGGTACAGGTCGTCGGTCTTGATCTGGAACAGCTCGTCGCGCGGGTACGTCTCCAAAATCTGCAGCAGGTCCTTGCCGGAGTGGCTGCGCAGGCTCAGCCCGGAGCGGTCCAGCACCTCGGCGACCTTGCGCCGGACCACCGGCAGCTCCTGCACGCTGGTCCGGTACGCGGCGGTGGAGAACAGGCCCAGGAAGCGTCGCTCGCCGACCACCGACCCGGTCTCGTCGAAGATCTTGAAGCCGATGTAGTCCAGATACGCCGAGCGGTGCACGGTGGCCCGCGAGTTCGCCTTCGTGATGATCAGCAGGCGCTTCTCCAGCACCTTCTCGTGCGCCTCCGGGTTCATCGAGGACAACGACCGGGCCTCCGGGGAGTCCGACCGCAGGATGCCCAGGCCGGTGCCGAGTACCGCCTCCAGCGCCGGGCCGCGGCCGTCGGCGCGGTCCACCAACCGGTACTCCCGATAGCCGAGGAAGGTGAAGTGGTCGTGGGCCAACCAGCGCAGCAACTCCACCGAGTCGGTGATGTCCTTCTCCGGCACCGGCGGGCGGTTGTCCGAGGTCCGCGCGGCGGCCAACTCGTCGGCCAGGGCCAGCGCCCGCTGGCGCATCTTCGGCCAGTCCTCGACGGCCTCGCGTACGTCGGTGAGCACCCGTTGTAGTTCGCGGCGGAGCTTCTCCCGCTCCTCCGGGTCGCGGACCGGGTCGGTCTCGATCCGCATCCAGCTCTCCACCAGGTCGCCGGCGATCGCGTCGTCCGGCTCGACGTCGGCGCAGACCTCGGTCAGCCGGCCCAGCGGCTCGCGACGGACCACGACCAGCGGGTGCACCAACAGGTGCACGTCCAGGTGATGCGAGTTCAGCAGCGCCGTCACCGAGTCGACCAGGAACGGCATGTCGTCGGTGACGATCTCGATGACCGTGTGGTGCTGCTCGGCGTCGGGTGAGTGGATACGCAGCTTCAACTCGCCGGGCACCCGCTGCTGGGCCAGCTCCCGGTGTGCCCGGGCGGCCGTCAGCATCTCCTCGGCCGTGAACCCGATCAGCTCCTCGTCCGGGGCGAACCGCCAGAACCGGCTCACCAGGGTCGCGGCGTCCTGGTCGTCACCGGCCAACGCCACTGCCTGCGCCACCAGGCGTTCCGCGTTGGGCACCGGCTCGTCGAGTTCGCCGTCCTCCCCGTCCGCGCCAAGCACCTCGGTCGGCAGGCTCAGGTCATAACGGGCGTCGGATCTCGAACCGGCCAAGCCGGTCACTCCTGTGTCGAGTCGGCCGAAGCCGTCCCCGTCGGTCGCCGAATCGAAGCTGTCGTCCCGGCCGGTATCAGCCTGCCGGAGGTCGGGTCCCGGTTTGATCGCCGGACGCCGGTCCATCGGTGCCACTCCCCTCGACCCACCGCGTTGTGGGTCACTCTGCCGCCCAGCCTAGGGCCTGCCCTTCGGCCCGTACGTCGGCGGACCACCGGCCGGACGTCCGGTTCGGGACTGTCGTCCTTTCGCCTGTTGCAGATCCGTGGTCGGCCGGTCGCCGAGTACCCCGACTGGCGATGTTCATCACACCTGCGTCGGATCGTCTTCACGCAGCGTGCCGGCATGCCGGTCGGTACGGGAAGTCGGCCCGTACTAGCCTGCGGGGCGGCGTCGAGACCACGGAGGTGTAAGGCTCATGAGCCTGTCGTACCCGTACCACCGGTTCCGCACTCCGGCCCGCCGGAGGTTCGCGACGCTGGCCGCCACCGTGCTGGCCGCCGGCGTGCTCGTCGGGTGTTCCGACGGTGGCGGGCCGGAGCGCGACGTGGATGCGTTCCTGGCCGGGTGGCGCTCGGGCGACCTCGACGCGGTCGGCTTCCGCGACCCGACCGGCACCCGGCTGCCCGCCGATCAGGTGGCCGAAGAGCTCAAGGCGCTCTCCGGGGAGCTGGCGGCCACCCCGCCCACGCTGCGCCGCACCGGCGAGGCCACGGTCACCAAGGACATCGCCACGGTGCCGATCCGGGTGGAATGGTCGCTGCCGGGCGGAGCCACCTGGGCGTACGACCGCCCGCTGCGGCTGCGTCAGGGCAAGGGCGACCAGTGGCAGCTGATCTGGGAGCCGCAGATCGTCCACGAGCAGGTCGAGAAGGGCGACCGGTTGACCCTGCGCCGGGAGCGCCCCACCCGCGCCGCCGTCCTCGACGCGGCCGGGCAGCCGATCGTGGCGCCCCGCCCGGTGGTCCGGATCGGGGTGCAGCCCGGCGAGGTGGACGACCCTACCGCCCTGGCGAAACGGCTCGATGCCGCGTTCCGGGCGGTCCGGCCGCCGATCACCCCGCCGGTCGACGTCTCCGACCTGCCCCGCCGGCTCAGCGCCGCGGAGCCGGACGCCTTCGTCGAGGTGGTCACGTTGCGCCACGAGGCGTACCGGCAGATCAAGTCGCGCATCTACGACCTACCCGGCACGAAGTTCGCCACCGAGCAACGGGACCTCGCCCCCACCCGGGAGTTCGCCCGGGCGCTGCTCGGTTCGGTGGACGAGGCGCAGGCCGACGACCTCGCCCGGCACCCCGGAAAGTACGCCCAGGGCGACCAGGTCGGCCACGGCGGCCTCCAGGGCCGGTACGACGACCGGCTGCGCGGCGTGCCGGGGGTCGCGGTGCTGATCGCCCGCAACGGGGCGGACGGCCGCCCGCTGCCCGGGGTCGAGGTGTACCGGCACGAGCCGACCGCGGGGCAGCCGCTGCGCACGACTCTCGACGTCGCCACCCAGAACGCCGCCGACGGCGCGCTGCGCGGCGAGAAGCGCCGTTCCGCGCTGGTCGCCGTCCGGGTCAGTGACGGTGCGGTGCTCGCCGCCGCCAACGGCCCCGGTGCGGCCGGCGAGAACCTGGCCTTCACCGCCCAGGTGCCGCCCGGCTCCACCTTCAAGATGGTCAGCGCCCTCGGCCTGCTGGACAAGGGCGCGGTCACCGCCGGCACCACGGTGGACTGTCCGAAGACGTTCGTGGTCGACGGCCGCTCCTTCAAGAACTCCGACGACTTCGCCCTCGGCCCGGTGCCGTTCCGGACGGACTTCGCGAAGTCCTGCAACACCGCCTTCACCGCGCTCGCGCCGAAGCTGGGCCCCGACGGGCTCGCCGGCGCCGGCCGCACTGTGGGCCTGGAGGGGCAGTGGGACCTCGGGATGGACGTCTTCACCGGCCGGATCTCCGCCGACGGCGGCCCCACCGAACAGGCCGCCGCCGCGATCGGCCAGGGCACCACGCTGGTCAGCCCACTGGCCATGGCCGGCGCCACCGCCGCGGTGGCCCGGGGCCGGTTCGAGCAGCCGAAGCTGGTGACCGACCCCGCGCCCGCGAAGCCGGCCGAGCCCGGACCGCAACTGAAAGCCGAGTCGGTCGAGCCGTTGCGGGCGATGATGCGCGAGGTGGTCACGGCCGGCACGGCCCGGGCCCTCGCGGACGTGCCCGGTGCCCCGGTGCACGGCAAGACCGGCACCGCCGAGTACGACAACGACCCGTCGCACACGCACGCCTGGTTCGTCGGGTGGCGGGGTGACGTGGCGTTCGCGGTCTTCGTCGAGCAGGGTGGGTCGAGCACGTCGAGCGCGGTCCCGATCGCCGAACGGTTCCTCCGCGCCCTGCCCTGACCCTAACCGCGTAACGACCGAGGGCCGCGCGGCGCGTTCAGGCGATCGCGGGTGGCGGACCGTCGGCCAGGGGGAGGTCCTCGCCCGGCGTGGGCAGCCGGCGGAGCAGGCCCGGCCCGGCGGACGCGGGCGGCCCCACGGGTTCGACCGGCGGCACCGGCATCGGGCCGACGGGTTCGACGAGCGGCGCCGGCCCCGACGGGATGGCACCGTCCACCGCCGCCGTACGACCGGCCGGGCCCCCCGCCGCGGCACCGGCCGAATCGGCGGGTGGTCGTAGGCCCAGCAGCGTGTTCGTGCCGTCCGGCCGACCCGGCAGGGCCTCGCGGGGCCCCGGGCGGTCGGTGTCGCGCACCCGCTGCGGTGGTGGGGCCAGCAACCGAGGTGGCGCCGACTCGGGCGCGCAGACCGGGGCCAGCCCGGCCACGACGGTGTTCACGATCTCGGCGGCGTACGTGCCGTCCGGGTCGTAGTCGGGGTCGAAGACGGTCAGCTCGACGCCGAGACAGTGTGGGGTGTCCACCAGCCCGGCGAGGAGGATCTCCAGTTCGGCGAAGGCGATCCCGCCCGGGTCGGGCGCGTCGACCGCCGGCATCACCGCCGGGTCGAGCACGTCCACGTCGATGTGCACCCAGTACCCGACGCAGTCCTCCAGTTGCTCGTGCGCCCACTGTGCCGTCCGCGCGGCACCCGCGGCGCGCAGCGCCGGCACCGGACGGTTGATGATCCCGGCAGCCTGGAGGTCGAGACGGTACTCGTCCTGGGCCCGGATGCCGAGCACCACCACGTCGATGTCGCGGAAGTACGGCCGGCGCCCCTCGATGGCGGCCAGGTCGGCCTGCCCGCGCCCGGTCACCAGGGCGAGGTCCTCGCCCGCCGCCGCGCCCACGTAGGAGGCGTTGCCGGGGTGCCGGAAGTCGGAGTGCCCGTCGACGAAGACCAGCCCGATCCGCCCACCAACCGCCTCCCCGAGCCGGTGCATGGCCAGCGCCGAACCGAGCAGCACCGAGCAGTCGCCCCCCAGTACCAGCGGGAACTCGCCCCGGTCGATGATCGCCCCGATCCGGTCGGCGAGCGCCACCGAGTACGCGGAGATCTGTCGGGCGTGGCAGACGCCGTCGCCGGGACGCCAGTCGCCGGGGTCGTACCGGGGTGGGGTGAGGCAGCCGGCGTCGCGGGCCCGCAGCCGGGCGATCAGATCGTGGTCGCGCAGCGCGCCGGGGGCCTTGGCGCAACCGGGCACCGAGGTGGACGTGGGTGGGCGCAACCCCAGGTTAGTCGGCGCGTCGAGGACGGCGATCCGGCGCATCATGGCTCCCGTCCTCAACGGTCGGGCGGGCCGGCCGGTACGCCGGCCCGCGCTGGCGTGCTAGAAACTCGGACTCGTGGGTCAGGAACTCGCCCCGGCGGGCGGGACCTCAGAACAGCGCGCTGGCCAGGGCTCGCCGGGCCGAGGCCACAGCCGGGTCGTCCGGGCCGGCGACGGTGAACAGCGAGACCAGGTGTTGGCGTACCTTCTCCCGGTCGTCGCCGGCGGTCCGCCGGACCAGGCCGACCAACCGGGCGTACGCCTGCTCGGCCAGACCGCCCAGCACCTCGATGTCGGCGGCCAGCAGTTGGGCGTCGACATCGTCAGGTGCCTGCGCGGCGGCGGCGAGCGCGGCCTGCGGGTCGGCCCCGGCCACCCGGCGGGCCAGGCCGACCTGGGCCAGGCCCGCCTCGGCCGCGGCGTCCGCCGGTGACTCGGCCAGAATCTTCCGGTACGCCCGCTCGGCGGCGTCCAGGTCGCCGCTCATCAGCGCGTCGTCCGCCTCGTCGAGCCGAGGGTCCTCCGGCTCGGCGACGGTGACGCCACCGGCCTTGAGGATCGCCTGGATCCACTGGCGGAGCTGGGCCTCCGGCACGACGCCGGAGAACGCGTCGATGGGCTGGCCGCCGACCACCGCGTACACCATGGGGATGCCCTGCACCCGGAACATCTGGGCGATGCGGGGGTTGGCGTCCACATCGACCTTGGCCAGCACCCAGGTTCCGCCGCCCTCGGCGGCCAGCCGCTCCAGCACCGGGGAGAGCTGCTTGCAGGGCTCGCACCACTCGGCCCAGAAGTCGACGACCACCGGTGTGTTGAGCGAGCGCTCCAGGACCTCCGACTGGAAGGTCGCCTCGGTCACGTCGACGACGCTCACGGCGGCGCCGTTCGGGCCGGCGGGGCCGCCCGGCAGGCCGGTGGGCGGACCGGCCTGCGCCGGTGTGGCGGGACGGGCGGTGGCCGGTGGGGTGCTGCGCAGTGCGCTGAGGTCGACCGCGCCGCGGGTGAAGATCGACGAGGTCATCCGTGGGTCGCTCATGGTTACCTAGTCTCGCACGGACGCCGCCGAACCCGGATCAACCGCGACGGCGACAGTTGCCACTCTCACCGCTGCTCACC
>NZ_SMJY01000207.1:0-10337 GCF_004348355.1 Micromonospora sp. KC721
GTATCAGAGACAGAGTCGTCGCGGCGCCGGGACCGGCAGGTGCCGGCGGGTGGGCGGGCAGGTCCGCCCCGAGGCTGGGTTGCACGGGGACGGACCGGAGGTGGATCGGCCGGCCGGCCCGCTCGGCGGGGGCCTCGGCAGGCGGCTCCTGCACGTCGGCGGGCGGGCCGCTGGCAGGCGCGTCGGCGGGCGGCGCGCTGCGCGGCAGCGCCCCGGCGGGCGCTGGGACGGACGGATCGGCCCAGGACGGCCGGTCGGTGAGGCGGCCAGCCGGCTCCGGCGCGGGCTTCGACTCCGGCGCGGAGCGGGTGACCTCGTACGGGCGGGGCACCTCGGCACGCACCGGCTCGTACGGGCGGGGTGGCTCGGCACGCACCGGCTCGTACGGGCGGGCCGGCTCGGCACGCACCGGCTCGTACGGGCGAGCCGGCTCGGCCGACCACTCCATGGACCGCTCGCGGCGGGGGCGGCGACCGGGCGGCGGCTCCTCTTCCTCGCGAGCCCACGACGGCGCCCAGCCCCCGCCCCAACTGGGACGGTTCCAGCTCGGACCGGACCAGTCCGGCTCGTCGGCGCCGCGGCGGGCGGCGGACGGATCGGCGGCCTGCTCCTCCTCGACGGGCTCGGGCGGGAAGCGGGCGGCCCAGGACGGCGGCTCGGCGGCGGACGCGCCGGCCTCGGCGCGGCTCGCCCAGGACGGCGGCTCGGCGGTCGGCCCGGCGGCCTCGACGCGATCCGCCCCTTGGACGTGGGAACCGTGCGGCACCTCGAAGCCGGACGCGGCGGTGCCCACCGGCGGCGCCGAGGAGGGCAGGTTCCCCTCCGACCACCGGCCGGACCGGGACGGCTCGTCGGAGGAGTGCCGGGCCGCACCGGCGTCCGGGTCGGCCGGCCGCTCGGTCTCCGGCGCGGACCGCTGGATCGGCACGGCGAGCCGGGCGTCGGCGTCGTGGCGGACGTCGGGCGCGGACCAGGCGGTGGGCGGGGCGCTGACCGGGGCCGTGCGGCCGGCCGGGCCCTCCTCGCCCGGATGACTCATGCCGTTGGCCCGGGACCGCCCGTTGCGGGGGGCCGACCCGTCGTCCGACCGCGGGTCGGGCAGCGGCGCGGGCAGGTCGCCGTAGCTCGGGGAGGAGGCGCTCCATCCGGTCGGCTCGGACCGGTGCCAGGGCGGGAGCGCCTCGCGGTACGCCGGGGTGTCCGCCCCGCCGGACCACCCGGTTCCCGCAGGTGCCCACCCGCTGCCGGAGCGGGCGGGATCGTCCTGCCGACCCGTTCCGTCACCGTGTTCTCCCGGGGTGGCGGCACCGGGTTGCCCTGATTCACTCACCGCGCGCTCCTTGGTCGCCCCCGCTGAGGCTACCGTGTGGTGACAGTGGCGATAAGTTACGGCGGCGGGCCAATTCCGGGACGGGGCGATACCCAGGACCGGTACGAGGTGAAAGTGCCGGCTCGTACGGAGAAACTCGGAGGTTCCCATGACCGCTGTGGGGAACGGTGCGCACACCGCCGGCCGGCCCACCCGCCTGCCCCGCTCGGCCCGCCGTAAGCAGCTGCTCGCGGCGGCGCAGGAGGTGTTCGTGGCCCAGGGCTACCACGCCGCTGCGATGGACGACATCGCCGAGCGGGCGGGGGTTTCGAAGCCGGTGCTCTACCAGCACTTCCCGGGCAAGATGGAGCTGTACCTGGCGCTGCTGGACACGCACTGTGACGCCATCGTCGCGAAGGTGCGCGACGCGATGGCCGGGACCAACGACAACAAGGAGCGGGTCAGCGCGTCGGTGCGGGCCTACTTCGACTTCGTCGACCACGAGAGCGAGGCGTTCCGGCTCGTCTTCGAGTCGGACCTGCGCAACGATCCGGCGGTCCGGCAGCGGGTGGAGCGGGTCGAGCAGGGCTGCATCGCGGCGATAACCGACACCATCATCTCGGACACCGGGGTCAGCCGGGCACACGCGGAGCTGCTCGCCTCCGGCCTGGTCGGCGCGGCCGAGACGGCCGCCCAGTTCTGGCTGGCCGGCGGCCGGCAGGTGCCCAAGGCGGAGGCGGAGGCGCTGGTGGCCGCGCTGTCCTGGCGGGGGATAGCGAGCTTCCCGCTGCAAGGTGAGTCAGCCTGAACATCCGGCCCCGAGATCGGATAGCCTTCCCAACGGCGGCTCTTTCGCCCACCTGAGGAGGCACAGTGGAGGTCAAGATCGGCGTGCAGTACGCGCCGCGCGAGCTGGTTCTGGAGAGCGCGCAGTCGCCGGCCGAGATCGAGCGGATCGTGACCGACGCCGTCGCCAAGGGCGAGGGCACCCTCTCCCTGACCGACGAGAAGGGCCGGCGGATCATCGTGCCGGTCGGCAAGGTCGCCTACGTCGAGATCGCCGAGGCGTCGCCCCGCGCGGTCGGTTTCACCGTCCGCTGACCCCGGTCCGGGTTCCCGCGACGGCGTGCGCCGTCGCGGGCCGGCCCGCAGGGGCCGTCAGTTGTTGAGGCCGGCGGCGGTCATCCGCGCGGTGTGGTTGGCGGTGAGCTTGCCGAACAGCGCCGGCGCGTCCATCCCGTCCTGTCCGATCAGGGCGGTCAGCGCCCCCCGGTCCGCCGCGGCGACCCGCCCGGCCTGGGAGAGCGCCTCCCCGACCAGCCGCCGGGCCCACATGGAGAGCCGGTTGGCCACCCGTGGATCGGCCTCGATCGCGGCTCGGATCTCGGCCACCGCGAACTCGGCGTACCGGGTGTCGTGCAGCACGTCCCGCAGCAGCTGCCGGTACGGCTCGTCGAGCCGGTCGGCCATCTCGCCGAGGAAGTCGTCGGTGATCCCGTCGCCGACGTACGCCTTGGTGACCGCCTCCAGCCAGTCCTTCGGCTCGGTCGAGTCGTGGTACGCCTGCAACGCCCCGGCGTACGGCGCCATCGCCTCCTCGGGGGCGGTGCCGAGCGCGGTGAGCCAGTCGGCGAGCCGCCGGTAGTTGCCGATCTCCGCTGCCGCCATCTCGCTGAGGGCGGCCCGGCGGCGCAGGTCGGGGGCGAGTCGCGCGTCGGCGGCCATCCGGTCGAAGGCGAGCAGTTCGCCGTAGGCGACCAGGCCGATCAGGTCGACCACGGCCTCGGGAGTCGTCGGCGCGGGCACGAGCGCAGGGTACCGCCCGACGCCGACGACCGACTTTTCAGTGACTCAGGTCACATTTCGCCACCCCCCGTGGAACCCTCTCGCCCGGCCCAGGGGCGGGGATCCGCCGCTCGGGTAGGATGAAGTGGTTGCCGTGGGCGCCGACCAGATCAGAGCCAGATCCGATCAGAGCCAGATCCGGTCAGATCAGATCCGATCAAGGCCCGGACTGATCGAAAACTGACCCACGGCGCGCGTGCGGCCCGGTCCGGCTCGGCGATTCCGCCCCCGACCGCGTGGCCCGCGCCATACCGAATCGCGCCCTGAGGACAAGACGGGGCGCACCACGAGAGGGCACCCCCAGATCCAGATGAGCGAACAGATCTTCGACACGACAGGGGGCCAGGAACTGGCCCCGACCGCCCCGGTCCGCCCGGAGGCACCCACCTTCGCCGCGCTCGGCGCGCGGCCCGAAACCGTCGAGGCGCTGGCCGCGGCGGGCATCACCCGCGCCTTCGCCATTCAGGAGTACGCGCTCCCGATCGCGCTGCGCGGCAGCGACCTGATCGGTCAGGCGCCGACCGGCACCGGCAAGACCCTCGGCTTCGGGGTACCGCTGCTGGAGCGGGTCTTCGCCCCGGACGAGGGCGGCGACGGCGTGCCGCAGGCACTGGTCGTGGTTCCTACCCGCGAGTTGGGCATCCAGGTCGCCAAGGACCTCGCCGCCGCAGGCCGGACCCGGGGCGTGCGGGTGCTGCCGATCTACGGCGGCGTCGCGTACGAGCCGCAGATCGAGGCACTGCGCAAGGGCGTGGAGATCCTGGTCGGCACGCCGGGCCGACTGATGGATCTGCAGAAGCAGAAGCACCTGCGACTGGACCGGGTCCGCGCGCTGGTCCTCGACGAGGCCGACCGGATGCTCGACCTCGGTTTCCTCGACGACGTCGAGAAGATCCTGGCGATGCTGCCGGAGGACCGGCAGACCATGCTCTTCTCGGCCACCATGCCGGACCCGATCGTCACCCTGTCCCGGCGCTTCCTGCGCCACCCGGTGACCATCCACGCCGGCCACACCGCCGAGACCGGGCCGTCGCCGCTGACCCGGCAGTTGGCGTACCGCACCCACTCGATGAACAAGAGCGAGATCGTGGCGCGGATCCTCCAGGCGGAGGGGCGCGGCCTCACCATGATCTTCACCCGGACCAAGCGCGCCGCCGACCGGCTCGCCGAGGACCTGGACTTCCGTGGCTTCGCGGTCGCCGCGGTCCACGGTGACCTCGGGCAGGGCGCCCGCGAACGGGCGCTGCGGGCGTTCCGCGCCGGCAAGATCGACACGCTGGTCGCCACCGACGTCGCCGCCCGCGGCATCGACGTCAGCGGCGTCACCCACGTCATCAACTACGACTGCCCCGAGGACCAGGACACCTACACCCACCGCATCGGCCGGACCGGTCGGGCGGGGGCGACCGGCGTCGCGGTGACCTTCGTCGACTGGGACGACGCGCCTCGCTGGCGGATCATCGACAAGACGCTCGGCCTGGAGATGCCGGAGCCGCCCGAGACGTACCACACCTCGCCGCACCTCTACACCGACCTCGACATCCCCACCGACGTCACCGGCACCCTGCCGACCGCGGAGCGGACCCGCGCCGGGCTCGCCGCCGAGGTCGAGGAGGACCTGGGCGGCCGGTCGCGTCGCGGTGAGGGCGGCCGGGGCTCCCGGCACGGCGAGGGCCGGAGCGAGGGCCGGGGTCGGGGCGAGCGCCGCCAGGGTCGGTCCGGCACTGACACCCCGGACGCCGAGACGCCGGTGGTGACCGACGAGGAGGGCACCCGTATCCCACGGCGCCGGCGTCGCCGCCGGGCCGGCGAAATCCTCGCGGGCGAGCCGAGCGGGACGATCGCGGGCGACGCCCAGCCGGCCACTGGCGCGGGCGACGCCCACCGGGCCACCGGGACGGGCGACGCCCAGCCGGCCGCCGGTGACGGCGAGCAGTCGACGAAACCGCGCCGCCGCCGGCGGCGTCGGGCTGCCGGTTCCGGCGCGGGTACGCCGGCCGAGGCGACCGCCGACTGACAACGGAACACGCGACGTCCTTCGTGCCGCCACCGGCGGCCCGGAGGGCGTCCGCTTTCACGGCCGCACGCGGCCGTCAGGTCGCCCATGCTCGTCCGGCAACCTTCTCCCACCGCCACCCTCTCCCCACCTCGGGGTGGGGCTGCGGGGCGGCGCGGTGGAGGAAGGATGATGGAGCCATGCCGGAACCGTTGGACGCTGCCCTGACCAAGGTCCGGGAGCTGCTGCTCGACCCCAACCTGACCCGTGCCGTCGCCGCCGGCCGCCGCCGCGGCCAGCGTCCCTCGGTGGTTCGCGCCGAACTGCGCCCGGTCGTTCTCAAGGCCGGACGCCGGTTGCAGATCTCCACGTCCGACGGCAGCCGGCCGTACACCCGCAACGTGGCACCGGGCACGGAGGCCGGCGCGGCGGTCGACGCGCTACTGGCCGAGCCGTTCGGCAACTGGCACGTGGAGACCGCCGACGCGACACTTCAGCTCAGGGTGACCAAGTCGGGCGAGGCGCAGCTGCACCGGGCGGCGGCGGACCGGGCCGGGGCCGAGCCGTCCGGGCACGACCGCACCAAGGACTACCTGCTCGACCCGGGCGACCCCATCTTCGCCGAGATCGGCGGCTCGGCCGCCAAGCGACGTCAGGTGGACGCCTTCCTGCGGGCGCTCGCCGCCACCCTGCCCGACGAGCTGAGCGGTCCGCTGCGGGTGGTGGACCTGGGCTGCGGCAACGCGTACCTGACCTTCGCGGCGTACCGCTATCTGGCCCAGCGTGGCGTCGACGTCGAACTGGTCGGGGTGGACGTGCGGGAGGACCAGCGGCGGCGCAACACCGAGCTGGCCGAGCGGCTCGGTTGGGCCGACCGCGTCTCGTTCGTCGCCGGCACCATTGCCGACGCGGTGGTCGAGCCGGCCCCCGACCTGGTGCTGGCCCTGCACGCCTGCGACACCGCCACCGACGAGGCACTGGCCCGGGCGGTGCGCTGGCGCTCCCGCTGGGTGCTGGCCGCGCCGTGCTGCCACCACGACATCGCCGCACAGCTGCGTACCCGGCCCGCGCCGCCCCCGTACGACCTGCTGACCCGCCAGGGGATCCTGCGGGAACGCTTCGCCGATGTGCTCACCGACGCGCTGCGCGCCGGGCTGCTCCGGTTGCACGGCTACCGCACCGAGGTGGTGGAGTTCGTCGACTCCCGGCACACTCCACGGAACCTGCTTATCCGGGCCCGACGCACCGATGGCACGGCCACCGGGCAGCAGCGGGCCGAATACCGGGATCTGGTCGACCAGTGGCAGGTCAGGCCCCGGCTGGCGAGGCTGCTCACCGAGGACGCTCCGGGCGGCTGATCGGTCAATCGCCGCGACCCGGCGTCGTACTACCCTGAAGGGGACGCACCGGCACGCGTCGCGGTTCGAGAAGGGAACCACCCGGCAGGAATGGGCTCCGTAGAGGTTTCACCCCAGATGGCCTTCGCGCGTTTCGTGCGCCGTGCCATCGACGACGCCCGCGACGAGCGGGGTTGGACGGTGAGTGACCTCGCGGCGCACACCGGGGTCGGTCGGTCCACCGTCTTCCGCTGGCTGGCCGGGGACTGGCAGGACTACCCCGAGCTGGCCAAGGTCCGTGGCTTCTGCGCCGCCCTCGACCTACCCGTCGCGGCGGCGTTCCGCGCGCTCGGCCTGCCGGACGCCGGTCCCACTCCCCGGCGCCGGGTCGACGACAGCCCGGTCGAGGCGGACGTCCGGGTCATCCTGGAACGGCTCGCCGACCCGGCCGTCGCGGCCGAGGAGAAGCACCACATCCGCGACCTGCTCCGCTACCTGGCCCACCGTCCGGTCCGCCGGGCGGGATGAACCGGCATCTGACGGGTTGCGGGACGCCGCGGGATGTGGGTAGGCGGTCAGGCGACCGTGACGGTGAACTCGGCGGTACGCACCACGCCCGCCACCTGGAAGTCGAGGTACATCCGGTAACGGCCTGGCCCAGGCGCGGTCAGCCAGAAGGTGACCACGTCCCCGGCCGGTGCCGGCTCCGGATGGACGTGCAGGTAGCCGAGGTCGCCCTCGCGCAACGCGACGAGGTGGCCGTACGCGCCGAGATAGCGTTCCAGCGCGGCCGGGGCGGCCCCGTCGCGAATCTGGAAGCGCAGCGGGACGGCCCGTCCCACCTCGGGCGTGCCCTGGTAGCCGACGTCGAAGCCGTCCACGGTCGCGGTGGTGGCCGGGGCCGGCAGCGGCCGGGGCCGGTAGTCGCCCGGCACCACCAGGTCGACCCCGAGGGTGGCCGGCGTCTGCGCACCGTCGTCGGCGACCACGGTGAAGTCGGCGTACGCCCGCCAGACGCCGGGCCGGGCCAGCGTCACCGGCACCGACCAGGTGCCGTCGGCGGCCATCGTGGGGTGCAGGTGCTGGTAGCCGGTGAGGTCCCGGCGCACCACGATCAGGTGCATCGGCTTGTCGTGGACGACAGCGAACCGGGTGACCACGCGCCGCTGGTCGTCGCGGATCTGGAAGCGGAAGTCCGCGGCCCGGCCGGCGACGAACCCGGTGCCCGACGGGGTCAGCGTGTAGCCGGACGCGGTGACGGAGAGCCCGGCCGCCGTCGCGTCCGCCGCGCCGGTGCCGTGCTCGTGTGCGCCGGTGCCGGGGGCGTGGGTGTGTTCGCCGGTGGCCGTCGCCCCGACACCGGCCCCGGCCGGAGTGGTGGGCTTCGGGTTGGCCCGCCCGAGGCCGAAGCCGAGCAGGACGGCGAGCACCAGCCCGCCCACGGTCAGCGCGAGCCGCAGGGTGCTCCGGTCCAGCCCGACACCGTCCGCTCCGCCGGGCCGGAGGTCGGAGGCCCGCGCGTCGGGGTCGACCGCCGTGACGGATCGCTGCTCGGCCATGCGCCCACGGTACCGCCGGCCCGACCCCGGCCCAGCCGCCACGGTGGTCACCGTGGCGGCCCTCGCAATCCGCCGTGGGCGGGAACCTTTCCGGTAGGGCGGTCAGCCGGCCACGGCGAGGGCCAACGGAAGCACGTCCGGGGCGCCGGCCCGACGCAGCAGCCGGGCCACCATGGTCATCGTCCACCCGGAGTCGACCAGGTCGTCGACGAGCAGCACCGGGCCGTCCAGCCCGGCGAGCGTGTCGGCCAACCCGTCCGGCAGGCTGAAGGCCTCGTGCAGCGCGCGTACCCGCTGGGCGCTGTTGCCGCGCGGCCCGCCGCCCCCGGCCGGGCCGGCGGGGACGACGTGGCCGAGCAGCGGCAGCCGGCCGACCGCGGCGATCCGCTCGGCGAGCGAGCCGACCAGCGCCGGACGGGCGCGGGAACCGACGGCGACCACGCCGGCCGGCCGACGCGGCCACCGGTCGTCACCGTGCGCCCACTCCTTCAACACGTCGACCACGGCCGCGGCCACGTCGTCGGGGACCGGCGCGTCGGTGGCCTCCGGGCCGAGCAGCCCGCGCAGCCGCCCACCCCAGCCGAGATCGGACAACCGGCCCACGGCCCGCCCGGGCAGCGCCTGCTCCGCCGGGGGAATCCGACCCTTCAGGGGTACGCCCACCGCGTCGAGGCCGGTCGGCCAGAGCTTCTTCGGTGCGATCGCCACACCGGGCCGGCCGAGGAAGGTCTGCGCGGCGGCCAGCGCGGCGGCGGAGACGTCGGTGGTGAACAGCGGCCCGGCGCAGCGGTCACAGCGACCACAGTCGGCCGCCCCGGTGTCGTCGAGACATTCCCGCAGGTAGCGCAGCCGGCAGCCGGGGGTCGTCGCGTACTCCCGCATGGCCTGCTGCTCGGCGCTGCGGGCCTGGGCGACGCGGCGCAGCCGAGGCTCGTCGTAGACCCAGGGTTCGCCGGTGGCGAGCCAGCCGCCGCGTACCCGGCGTACCGCCCCGTCCACGTCGAGCACCTTGAGCATCAGTTCGAGGCGGGTCCGGCGCAGGTCGACGAGCGGCTCCAGGGCCTGGGTGGAGAGCGGCCGGTCGGTCGGCAGGGCGGCGAGCACCGCCCGGACCTGCTCCTCTGGCGGGAAGGCGAGCGAGGCGAAGTACCGCCAGATGGCCGCGTCCTCGGCGCCGGGCAGCAGCAGCACCTCGGCGTGCGCGACGGCCCGCCCGGCCCGGCCGACCTGCTGGTAGTACGCGATCGGAGAGGGCGGTGCGCCGAGGTGCACCACGAAGCCGAGGTCCGGCTTGTCGAAGCCCATGCCGAGCGCGGAGGTGGCCACCAACGCCTTGATCTTGTTGTCGAGCAGGTCCTGCTCGGCGGCACGCCGGTCGGCGTCCTCGGCCTGGCCGGTGTAGGAGGCGACCGACCAGCCGCGGGCGCGGAGGAACTCGGCGGTCTCCCCCGCCGCCGCGACGGTCAGCGTGTAGATGATCCCCGAGCCGGGAAGCTGGTCCAGGTGGTCGGCGAGCCAGGCCAGCCGGTGGGCCGGGCTCGGCAGGTCGAGTACGCCCAGCCGCAGCGACTCCCGATCCAGCGAGCCGCGCAGCACCAGCACGTCCGGTCGCCGCGCCGCCGGATCGGCCAGTTCGGTGCCCAGCTGCTCGGCGACGTCGGCGGTGACCCGGGCGTTGGCGGTGGCCGTGGTGGCCAGCACCGGGGTCCGCGCGGGCAGCTCGGCCAGGAAGGTCCGCAACCGGCGGTAGTCCGGCCGGAAGTCGTGCCCCCAGTCGGAGACGCAGTGCGCCTCGTCCACCACCAGCAGGCCGGTGGTGGCGGCCAGCTTCGGCAGCACGCTGTCCCGGAAGTCGGGGTTGTTGAGCCGTTCCGGGCTGATCAGCAGGACGTCCACCGCCCCGGCGTGGATCTCGGAGGTGATCTCGTCCCACTCCTCCAGGTTGGCGGAGTTGATCGTGCGGGCCCGGATGCCGGCGCGGGCGGCGGACTCCACCTGGTTACGCATCAGCGCCAGCAGCGGGGAGACGATCACCGTGGGGCCGGCGGCGTCGGGGCGCTCCCGCAGCAGCGCGGTGGCCACGAAGTAGACCGCCGACTTGCCCCACCCGGTGCGTTGCACGCAGAGCACCCGACGCCGGTCCACCACCAGCGCCTCGATCGCCCGCCACTGGTCCTCCCGGAGCCGGGCGTGCTCGCCGGCCAGCCGGCGCAGCACCGCCTCGGCCCGATCCCGTACCGCCGCCCGATCCTGGCTCATCCGGCATTTCTACCAGGCTCGGCGGTACGCCC
>NZ_SMJY01000208.1:0-10312 GCF_004348355.1 Micromonospora sp. KC721
GCCCACGCCCACCTCGCCGCCGCCGACCTCGACCTGGCCGCCCGCCGGTGGCTGCTCCGCCACCTACAAGGTCACCTCGACCTGGTCCGGCGGTTTCCAGGGAGAAGTGACGGTGACCGCCGGTGCCACCGCGATCAAGGGCTGGACGGTGGACTGGACCTACCCGAGCGGCCAGCGGGTCAACCAGGCCTGGAACGCCACCCTCACCACCAGCGGATCCGCGGTGACCGCCAAGAACGTCAACTACAACGGCGCGCTGGGCGCCGGGGCCAGCACCACCTTCGGGTTCCTCGGCTCCGGCAGCGGGACCAACCCGACGCCGTCCTGCGCCGCGACCTACTGAACCACCCGGCCGGGGCCGTGACCCACACGGCCCCGGCCGGCTCAATCGCCCCGCAGCGCCTGGTTGAGCTGGGTCTCGAAGTTCTCCGGCAGGCGCCCGTCGCCCTCCAGCGCCGACCGTACGCCCTCCCGAAACACCCGGCTGAACTCGAAGTAGTGCGGCACCCGGGGCCGGACCCGGGCCTCCCGGACCGCCTCCTCCAGCAGCGCCAGGTACGGGAACTGCTCCCGTAGCAGCGGGTCGGCGTACACGTCGGCGCGGGTCGGCGCGAAACCGCCCAGGGTGAACAGCTTGCGCTGGGCCTCCTTCCTGGTCAGGAACTCGATCAACGCCTGCGCCGCCCGGGGTTGCGCGGTGTGCCGGGCGATGGCGAGGTTCTGGCCGCCCAACGCCGACGGGCCGGGCAGCCGGGTCACCTCGAACGGCACCGAGGACGCCGCCTCCCCCTCCTGCGCGGTCAGCGCCCGGTAGTTGACCGGCCAGTTGCGCATGAACAGGGCCCGGCCCTCCTGGAAGTCGCGCAGGCTGCGCCCCTCGTCGCCGGGAACGGCGAACGCGTCACCGACCAGCAGGCCGCCGCGCCGGGCCGCGGCCACCTGCCGCAGCCGCCGCTCCCAGCGCTCCCGCTGGAACAGCACCCGGTTCTCGGTCTCGTCGACCAGCCGGTCCACCCCGGCGGACCAGATCAACTCCATGCCGTTGACGGTCAACCCCTCGTACGGCCCGAACTGGCCCACGTAACCCGCCACCGGTGCCTGGCCGCCCCGGCCCGCCCCGGCGAGGTCGCGGCTGTGCGCGATCACCGCGTCCCAGTCGAAGTCGCGCCGCTCGGAACCGGCGGCGCCGAGCAGGTCGGAACGGTAGAAGAGCAGCCCCGCGTCGGTGTTGAAGGGCAGGGCCCAGAGCGAGCCCCGGTAGCGGCAACCGTCGAGCACCTCCGGAACGAACGCGTCGAGGTGTCCCCCGCCGAGCCGGGACTCGTCGATGGGCCGCAGATAGCCGGCGTCGGCGAACTCGGCCGTGAAGGTCACGTCGAGGTTGTAGATGTCCACGTCGTCGTCGGGATCCCACCCCGGCTGCCCCGCCCGCTCGGCCTGGGCCCGCGCCACGGCCGCCATCTCGCTGTGCTGCTGATCGGTGGTGATCGGAGCCGGCTGGATCCGGGCCGGGCTCTGCGGGTGCAGCTCGTTCCAGAGCTTGACCAGTTCCTCCCGCTGCCCACCGGGGCTGGTGTCCTTGCCGCTGAGGATCACGAGTTCGCCGGGTTCCAGCGGCTCCTCCCGGGTGGCCGCGTACCACCCGACGGTGGCGACCACGCCCAACACCACGCCGACCGCCACCCCGGACAGGAAACCCGACGGCACCCGCCAGCGGCGGGTGCGGACGGCGGACGGACCGCTCCGCCTCAGGTCGGTCACTGCTCGGCTCCGTTCTCCCAGAGTTGCCGGAACAGCCCGGTGAGGGCCCGGTCCACGGTGCCGGCCGCCGCCTCGACGCACTGCCCGCCGGTGCCCCCGGCGGTCTGCCGCAGGGTGCCGGCCCGCCCCCGGTCGTCGCAGCTGGCCTCCCCCACGGCGATCACGTAGAGGCGTACCGGCAGGTCACCGTCGAGGCGGGGCACGAGGCCACCACTGGCGGTGTCCCGCCCGTCGGTGAGCACCACGACCGCCCGCAGGTACTCCTCCCGGGCACCGCCGAGCCGGCGCACCTCCCGGACCGCCGCGTCGATCGTCCGGTACAGCGGGGTGTCACCCGCCGGCACGGTGCCGCGCAGCCTCTCGAGCAGGGCGGGGTCACCGCCGGGGGCGGCACGGCTCACCACCCGCAGCCGGGCCACCGACCCGCGGTACGCGGTGGAGAACGCCCAGACGCCCACCTCGTCCCGGCCGCCGAGCTGCCCCAGGGACGCCACCACGCCGTCCACCGCGACGTCGAAGCGGGTGCCCCGGCCCGCGTCGGCCAGCATCGAGCCGGAGGTGTCCAGCGCCAGCAGCACCCGGGCCGGCCGGCGGGCCTGCCGGTGGCGGCGGTCGGCGGCGTACAGCGCCGCCGGGCCGCTGGCGTGCTCCCACTGCGGGTTCTCCAGCAGCCACCCGGGAAGCACCCCGTTGATCTCGCTGAGCGCCGGACCGGCCCGGTCCAGACCGGGCACCCGGAAACCCCGCGCCAGCAGCACGTCGCGCCCGCTTCCGGTCAGCCAGCGCAGGAAGTCGTCGGTCGCGGCCCGTGCCGCGGCGGACTGCACCGGACCGGGCCAGTCGAGCAGGACGATCCGGTGGTCCACTCCCGGAGTCTGCTCCGGGTAGAAAGCGACCAACGAGCGGTCCCACGGTGGCCGCCCCCGCTCCGTACAGCCGTGCCCGAGCCGCTCGCCGAGGTTGAACTGGACGAGGGCCTGCTCGGTGGAGATCACCGCGGGTGGCACGGAGGCCGCCGGGTCGAGCGCGAGGTGCCGCTGCCGGCACAGCACGGCGGCGAGACCGTCCAGCGGGTGCCCGTGAACGTCCTGGGCGGCCTCCAACCGCCGCTCCACCTCCCGCCGGATCCACGCCACGCCGGGCGCGCCGTCGTAGAGCGCCACGTTGACCATCCGGGCCTCCGGGGACACCCCCGGATCCGGGCGGACCACCTGCCAGCCGGTGCCCGCCAGCCGCCGCCCGGAGCCGGTCAGCAGCGGCTGCTCCCCCGGCGCGCGGCTGGCCTTGGCGAACAGTTCCGGCCAGGTGAGGGCACGCTGCCGGTCCGGGTCGTCCCGCCGGGCCACCACCCGGCCCCGGGGCACCGCGAGGACCAGCGGCGACCGGGCGACCGTCGCGTACGCCCGGACCACACCCAGGCGCAGCACCTCCTCGGTGGGCGCGTCTGCCCCGGGGAACCACGCGTCCGGTCGGGGTCCGACGTCGGCCGGGTACCAGCCCGGCCGTCCGCCGCCCGGGCCGGTGGCGGAGGCGCCGGCCGTCGCCGACCAGCCCAGCGTGAGGCCGTGGGCGACGTCCCGGGCGGCGGCCGGATAGACGAAGACGTTGGTGGTACGGCACCCCCCGGTCTCCGCCGCGCGCCACCGCTCGTACGCCGCGGCCACCGCCTGGTAGGTGTCCAGGTCGTCGGGGGCGGCGGCGACCCGCAGTTCGACCGGTGGGGCGCACCGGGGCGGCGGCTGCGGCACGGCGACCGCACCGGCGGCGAGCAGCGCCGCGAGGAAACCCGCGACCCGTCGGCGGGCCCGCCAGCGGGGCGCGAACGGACCGGGCGGCTCCCGCCAGCGGGGGAAGGGCTGCCGCCAGCCGGGCAGCACCCGGGGTCGACCGGACCGGTCGGTCAGCGGCAGACGGCGGACCGGGACCATGAAGCCCGCGGCGTAGTGCGTCTGCGGTTCGGCGCGTTTGTCCGCCCGGACGACCATTCCGATGACGCAGCGGATCCGGCTGTCCCAGACCGGGGCGCCGGAGAAACCCGGCTCGATCGGATAGCCGGAGTCGGTCAGCTTGACGATCTGCACGAGGCCGGCGCCGACCGGCCCGACCAGGCGCCCCTCGAACCACCGCCCCTGCTGTTGGGCCAGGGAGAACAGCGGAAATCCGTACACCCGACAGAACCGGTCGCGGGTGCCGGCCTGCCCGGGGCGGGCCAGCCGGACCGGACGGACCCCGGCGGGCGGCGGCGCGCGCAGTTGCAGGACGGCATGGTCTCCGGAGCCGTCCGCTCGGGCGGGCTGCCAGTGCCGGGGCAGTACCACCGCGGTGAGCGGTCGCCCCGGCTCCGCCAGGGGGAAGACCACCGAGACCGTGGCACCCTCGGGCGGCTCGTCGGCGCCCGACCCGGCCCCCAGCGCGGCACGCACCACATGTGCGCAGGTGAGCAGCCGCGTCGCGTCGATCAGGAAGGCGGTCCCGTAGACGCGGCCGTCGGCGCCCCGCACGGCGGCCACCGCGAGCCGCACGTCGTCGGGCACGGGCCGGCCCGGCGGGCCACCCCACGCCGCGCCGATCACGCTGCCGCCCGATGCCGGCGGGTCAGCCGGCGCTGCCGGCCCGGTTCCACTCGACCTGCACCTTGAGGTTCGCCTCCGAGGTGCCACTGGCCACCACGAGGCCGGCCTTGGCCGAGAGCTTGACGCCGAACTCGACGCTCACCCGGTCCGGCGGCTGCGCTGCGGCGCGCAGGTCCGCCAGCACCGCGTCGGCCAGCGGGCGGAGCCCGGACAGCACGGATTCGAGGGTCTCGTGCGCCCGGGCGACCACCTCGCCCGGGCGGCCGACGGCGACCGTCTCGTCGTCGTCGGGCACCTCGACGCGGACGGCGCCACCACCGGTCAGTGGAAACTCGACGACCTGGGACATCCGGCCTCCCCGACCCGCGCGACGACAACGACGATGACGTTGACGATGACGCGAAAAGTTACCACGATGGATCTGCCACGTTACCGTCCGCGCTCAACGCCGGCTGCCCCCAGCGCACCGGGAGGCGCTCGCCGTCCGCATTCCGACAGGGGCACCCGCCCGAAGTCAGACCAGACCGTTGACGATGTCGGCCACCGCGCGCCGCCGCCCGGTGTAGAACGGCACCTCCTCGCGGACGTGCCGGCGGGCCCGGGATCCGCGCAGCTCGCGCATCAGGTCGACGATGCGGTGCAGCTCGTCGGCTTCGAAGGCGAGCATCCACTCGTAGTCGCCGAGGGCGAACGAGGCGACCGTGTTGGCCCGCACGTCCGGGTAGTCCCGGGCCATCCGCCCGTGCTCGGCGAGCAGCTCGCGCCGCTCGGCCTCCGGCAGCAGATACCACTCGTACGAGCGGACGAACGGGTAGACGCAGAGGTACGGGCGGGGCGTCTCGTCGGCCAGGAACGCCGGGACGTGGCTCTTGTTGAACTCGGCTGGCCGGTGCAGCGCCAGCTGTGACCAGACCGGGGTGAGCGCCCGCCCCAACGTGGTCCGTCGCAACCGCAGGTACGCGTCCTGCAACGCGTCGCTGGACGACGAGTGCCACCAGATCATCACGTCCGCGTCGGCGCGCAGGCCGGCCACGTCGTAGACGCCGCGGACCACGACGTCCTTGCCGGCCAGCTCCTCGAAGAGGGCCTCGACCTCGCCGGTGACGTTCTCCCGCAGGGACGGCAGCGGGCTGGTGGCCCGGAAGACCGACCACATGGTGTAGCGGATGGTGGCGTTGAGTTCCTTGAGCCGGGCCGCGTTGCTCTGCTCGGTCATTGACCCGATCCTCCCAGTGCTTCGATGATCTCCCCGGCAGCGGTTTCGCCGGAGCGGACGCAGACCGGGATGCCGATCCCGTCGTGACCGGCGCCGGCCAGCGCCAGCGTCGGGTGGTGCGCGCGCAACGCCGCCCGGGCGGCGGCGAGCCGGTCCAGGTGCCCCGGGAGGTACTGGGGCAGGGCCCCACCCCAGCGTTGCACATGGGAGGCCAGCGGCGCGGGCAGCGCCGACCCCAGCACCCGGGACAGTTCCCGGTGCACGGTGGCCACCAGGTCGGCGTCGGCGAGCTGCAGCTGCGTCTCGTCGCCGTACCGGCCGACGGAGGCGCGGACCAACGCGAGCCCGTCCGGCCGGGCCAGGTGCCCCCACTTGGTGGTGAAGAACGTGGCGGCCTTGACCAGTAGGCCCTCGCTGGCCGGCACGAGGAAACCGGAGAGCCGGGGCAGTGGTGGTGCGGGCAGGGCGAGGGTGACCAGGGCGACGCTGGCGTAGTCCAGCCGGCCGACCGTGGCGGCGGCCTCGGGGGCGACGTCGGCGAGCAACCGGGCGGTGGGCCGGGCCGGCGCGGTGAGCACGACCGCGTCCGCCTCGACGTACTCCGGGTCGCGGGTCGGGCCGACGGTGAGCCGCCAGCCGTCGGCCGTCGGCTTCAGTTCGCGTACCGCGGCGTTGCGGCGGATCGTCGCCCCGCTGGCCCGGGTGGCCGCCTCGACCAGGGTGCCCATCCCGCCGGCCAGGGTGCCGAAGATCGGGCGGGGGCCGCCGGTCGGCGCGGTCCGCGCGAAGCCGGCCTGCGCCGACCGTACCGCCCCGGTCAGGGTGTGCGCGACGCGCGCCGCGCGGGCCAGCGCGGGCATGGTGGTGGCCAGCGACAGGTCGTCGGCGCGGCCGGCGTACACCCCGCCCAGCAGCGGGTCGACCAACCGGTCCACCACCTGGTCGCCGAGCCGGGGGCGGACCAGCGCGCCGACGGCCACGTCCTCGTCCGGACCGAGCAGTGGACGGCCGGCGTCCCGGTCGGCCGCCGCGTCCACCTCGGCGACCCCGGCCACCACCGCGAGATCCCCGGGTACGCCCATCAGCGTGCCGCCCGGGATGGGGCGCAGCCCGGCGTCGATCACGAGCGCGGCCTGCCCGACGCTCGGGTGGACGATCCGGTCGGCCAGGCCCAGCCGGTGGACCAGGGTCACCGCGGCGGAGTCGCCGCCGGTGGCGGGGTCGCGCATGAGGAACGATTCGGCGCCGAACTCGACCGTCGCGCCGGCCAGCTCACCGGTGCGCAGCTTGCCGCCGAGCACGCCGGACTGCTCGTACACGGTGATCTCGGTGCCGGCGGGGGCCCGGTCGCGCAACCGGACGGCGGCGGCCAGCCCGCTGATCCCGCCGCCGACCACCGCGATCCGCCACGGTCGCCGCATCGTCGTCCTTCCCTATTCGGTCGGTCGCGCGGAGACCTCGTGCACCAGCGCGACCACCCGGGTCAGCACGTCGGGGTCGGTCTCCGGCAGGACGCCGTGACCGAGGTTGAACACGTGGCCGGGGGCGGCGCGGCCCTGCGCGAGGATCCGCCGTACCTC
This sequence comes from Micromonospora sp. KC721, assembly GCF_004348355.1. Classification (NCBI taxonomy): domain Bacteria; kingdom Bacillati; phylum Actinomycetota; class Actinomycetes; order Micromonosporales; family Micromonosporaceae; genus Micromonospora; species Micromonospora sp. KC721. The sequence continues at coordinate 7,131 of NZ_SMJY01000208.1, forward strand.
GGCCTCGACCACCGGCCATCCGGCGAGCAGCAGGGTCGGGTCGAGGTTGCCCTGCACCGCCTTGTCCGACCCGATCCGTCGGGTGGCGACGTCGAGCGGGGTACGCCAGTCCACGCCGACGACGTCGGCGCCGGCCTCGCCCATCGCGCCGAGCAGTTCGGCGGTGCCCACCCCGAAGTGGATCCGGGGTACGGTCTGCGACCGCTCCGGCTCGGCGCGTCTGTCGCCGCGCCGCGACCCGGAGCAGTCGTCGGCCAGCCCGGCGAGGACGCTGGCCGAGTGCGGCAGCACGTAGCGGCGGTAGTCGGCCTCGGAGAGCGCCCCGGCCCAGGAGTCGAAGAGCTGCACCGCGGAGACCCCGGCGTCGACCTGTACCCGCAGGAACGCCAGCGTCACGTCGGCGAGCCGGGCGCAGAGGGCGTGCCACAGCTCCGGCTGGCCGTGCATCAGCGCCTTGGTCTTCGCGTGGGTACGCGACGGCCCACCCTCGACCAGGTAGCTGGCCAGGGTGAACGGGGCACCGGCGAACCCGATCAGCGGGGTGTCGCCCAGCTCGGCGACGAGCAGCCGGACCGCCTCGTCCACGTAGGACACCTCGTCGCGGCCGATCGGTCGGATCCGCTCGACGTCGGCGGCGGTGCGTACCGGCTGGGCCACCACCGGCCCGGTGCCGGCCACGATGTCCAGGTCGACGCCGGCCGCCGCGACCGGGACCACGATGTCGCTGAACAGGATCGCGGCGTCGACCTTGTGCCGGCGAACCGGCTGGAGGGTGATCTCGGCGACCAGTTCGGGCCGCCGGCAGGACTCCAGCATCCCCACGTTGGCCCGGATCTTGCGGTACTCCGGCAGTGACCGGCCGGCCTGGCGCATGAACCAGACCGGGGTGTGCGGCCCGGGCTCGCGGCGGCAGGCCCGGACGAAGGGTGAGTCGGCCGGTCCGCCGCGGCGGAGGTCTCCGTCTCGGGCGGCAGTGCCCGTGGTGTCGGTGGTCATCGTCGCCATCGTGCCACGGGGGTCGGGAGCCGGAGCCGGCAGCGCCGCCTTTTGTGACTCTCCCCAGCCGGGCCGTCCGGCCCTGGCGCGGCGGCCTTCGGCGTGCCGCTGCCGGCGGGCGGGTCGGCGGCGGCATAGGCTGCCGTCATGGCCCCCCCGATCGCGCTCCCGGAGATCTTCGCCCGCGCGGTCGCCGGGCTGCGGTCGGTGACTCCCCGGGCCGAGATCGAACTGGAGGAGGTCGGCGCCCCCCAACGGCTGGCCCCGTACGCCTTCGCCCTGTCCGCGGCGGTGCTGCGCGACGAGGACGAGGTCGCCACCGGCCGGCTGGTGTTGCTGCACGATCCGGCCGGGCACGAGGCATGGCGGGGCACCCTGCGGCTGGTCACCTACGTCACGGCGGAGTTGGAGGTCGACCTGGCCGCCGACCCGTTGCTGCCCGGGGTGGGCTGGACCTGGCTGACCGACGCGCTGGAGGCGTACGACGCCCGGCACCGGGCGGCCGGCGGAACGATCACCCAGACCATGTCGACGAGGTTCGGGCAGCTGGCCGGCCCGCCCGCGGTGGGGGACATCGAGATCCGGGCCTCGTGGACGCCGCTCGACGCCGACCTGGGCCCGCACCTGGAGGCCTGGTGCGCGTTGCTGGCCTCGACGGCGGGCCTGCCCCCGCCGGGGGTGACCGCGCTGTCCGAGCGCCGTCCCGCCACCGCCTGAGCCGTCCCCCGGTCGATCATCGCGCCCGACGCGGCTGTCACCGTCAGTTCCGGGGGCGGACACTCGGCCGACACACGGCGGACCGGCTACGCACACGAGATCGCGCGGCGCACTAGGGTTGTCAGGTGACCGACGAACCACCCCTGCGCCGTCGGGCCGCCGAAAGCCGTACGGGAGAAGCCCCACCCTCGGCCACGCCGGGTCCGCAGGACGCGGGGACCGACCAGCCCAGCGGCGGCCCCGTGCCGTTGACCGCGCCCCGCGACGGCACCCCCCAACCGGTGGCCGCCCCCGGCGATCTCGACGAGGTCGTGGCCCGCTTCGCCGCGGGCACCGGCCCGGTGGCCCTGGACGCCGAACGCGCCTCGGGCTACCGCTACAGCCAGCGCGCCTACCTGGTGCAGTTACGCCGCGAAGGTGCCGGCACAGCGCTGATCGATCCGCTGCCGCTGCCCGATTTGTCCGCGCTCGACGCCGCGATCGCCGACACCGAGTGGGTACTGCACGCCGCCAGCCAGGATCTCGCCTGTCTCGCCGAGGTGGGGCTGCGTCCCCGGCGGCTCTTCGACACCGAGCTGGCCGCCCGGCTGGCCGGCTTCGAGCGGGTCGGCCTGGCCGCGCTCACCGAGCAGCTGCTCGGCTACACCCTGGAGAAGCACCACTCGGCGGCGGACTGGTCGACCCGTCCGCTGCCGGAGTCCTGGTTGACCTACGCCGCGCTGGACGTGGAGCTGCTGGTGGACCTGCGCGACGCCCTGGACGAGGAGCTGGCCCGCCAGGGCAAGTCGGAGTGGGCGGCCGAGGAGTTCGCGGCGCTGGTCCGCAACGGTGCCCGCCCGCCCCGGGTCCGGGCGGAGCCGTGGCGGCGCACCTCCGGCATCCACCGGGTACGCGGGGCGCGCGCCCAGGCCCGGGTGCGTTCCCTGTGGTATGCGCGGGACCAGATCGCCGCCCGGCGGGATGCCGCACCGGGGCGGGTGCTGCCCGACTCGGCGATCGTCGCCGCCGCGGAACTGGATCCGAAGGACGAGAAAACCCTGCTCACCCTGCCCGGCTTCGGCGGCCGGTCGGTGCGCCGGCTGGCGCGTACCTGGCTGGCGGCCCTCGACGACGCCCGGCAGTTGCCGGAGGAGGCGCTGCCGGTGAGTCCGGTGGTGGAGGGGCCACCCCCGCCGCACCGCTGGGCGGAGCGGGACCCGGTGGCGGCCGGGCGACTGTCCCGCAGCCGGGAGGTGGTGGTCCGGGTCGCCGGCGAGCACCGGCTGCCGCCGGAGAACCTGATCGCCCCCGACTCGATCCGTCGTCTCGCCTGGCAACCCCCGGCAGACATCACGCAGGACACGGTGGCCGAGACCCTGCGCACCCTCGGCGCCCGGGAATGGCAGCTGAGCCTCCTCCTCCCCGCCCTCACCGAAGCCCTCCTGCCGCCGTCTGGTTGATCATTCCGCGCCTGCGACACACCACGCACG
>NZ_SMJY01000209.1:0-10310 GCF_004348355.1 Micromonospora sp. KC721
GGGCGTTGACCCTGTCGGCGCTGGTGGCGGAGCTGCGTACCGCGGTGACCGACCCGGACGCCCCGGTCACCCGGCGGCGCGCGGCGGCGGTCGAACTGGCCCGCCTCGCCGCCGCCGGCATCCCCGGCGCCCACCCGGACGACTGGTGGGGGCTGCGTGGCCTCTCCGACGACCGGCCGTTGGTCGACGAGGGCGAACCGGTCCGGGTCACCCCGTCGGCGATGGAGAGCGCCCTGCGGTGCAGCCTGCGCTGGCTGCTGGAACGGCACGGCGGCAGCGGCCCGGCCAGCGCCGCGCAGGGCGTGGGCAACCTGGTGCACGCCGCCGCGATGCTCGCCGAGGACGCCAACGCCGACCGCACCACCCTGCTGGAGTACGTGGCCGCCCGGTTCGACGCGATCGAGCTGGCCGCCCGCTGGATGGTCGGTCCGGAGCGGGAACGCGCCGAGGCCATGGTGGACAAGCTGCTCCGCTGGCTGGCCGGCAACCCGCGCCGCCTGCTCGCCATCGAGCACGAGTTCGCCGTCCGCCTCGACGACCCGACCCGCCCGGTCGAGCTGACCGGCCGGGTGGACCGGCTGGAGGTGGACGCCGACGGCCGGCTCGTGGTGATCGACCTGAAGACCGGTAAGTCCACCGCGGTCACCGAACGGGAGGTGGCCGAGCACCCGCAGCTCGGCGCGTACCAGGCGGCGGTCGAGGCGGGGGCGTTCGCCGAGTTCGGCGACGAGCCCGGCGGAGCGGCGCTGGTGCAGCTCGGCACCGGGGCGAAGGACGCCAAGGAACAGACCCAGGCCGCCGCCGGGCAGGGCCCCGAGGCCGGCTGGGCCACCGCGCTGGTCCGGCGCACCGCCGATACGATGGCCGCCGCGACCTTCGCCGCGGTCGCGAACGCGAAGTGTCGGGTGTGCCCGGTGCGTACCAGCTGCCCGGTATCCGGGCAGGGCCGACAGGTCGTGGAACCGCCGGCGAGCCGCCCCCCGGAGCAGTCGTGACGCAGCCCGCCCTCTTCGGCACCGCCGCCCCGACGCCGCGCACCCCGGACTCCGGGCCGCGCTACACGCCGGTCGAGCTGGCGAAGCTGCTGCGGCTGCCCGCCCCGACCCGGGAACAGGCGGCGATCATCGCCGCCCCGGTCGAACCGCTGCTGGTGGTCGCGGGCGCCGGCTCGGGCAAGACCGAGACGATGGCCGCCCGGGTGGTCTGGCTGGTCGCCAACTCGTACGTCCGGCCGGAGCAGATCCTCGGCCTCACCTTCACCCGCAAGGCGGCCGGTGAACTGGCGCACCGGGTGCGTACCCGACTCGACCAACTCGTACGACGGTTGGGTCGGCGCGGGCGTGACCCGCTGGACGACCCGCTCGCCGGCGAACCCACCGTCTCCACCTACCACTCGTACGCCGGGCGGATCGTCACCGAGCACGGGCTGCGTGCCGGGTACGAGCCGACCACCCGGCTGCTCACCGAGGCGTCCCGCTGGCAGCTGGTCGACCTGCTGGTGCGCAACTACGACGGTGACATGTCCGAGGTGGAGCGGATGCCGAGCACGGTCACCGACGCCGTGCTGGCCCTCGCCGGCGAACTGGACGAGCACCTGGTCGACCCGGACGACCTGGCCGCCTGGACCGGCCGGTTCTTCGCCGAGGTGCAGTCCCGACCCGGCCGGGTCTACGCCGACGTGCGCCGGGCGTTGCAGCTGCAGCAGACCCGGCTCAAGCTGCTGCCGCTGGTGCGGGCGTACGCCCGCCGCAAGGACGACTTCGAGGCGATGGACTTCGCCGACCAGCTCGCCCGGGCCGCCCGGGTGGCCCGCGACCATCCCGCCGTCGGCGCGATCGAGCGGGACCGCTTCCCGGTGGTGCTGCTCGACGAGTACCAGGACACCAGTCACGCCCAGGTGGTGCTGCTCAACGCGCTGTTCGGCGGCGGCCACCCGGTCACCGCGGTCGGTGACCCGTGCCAGTCGATCTACGGCTGGCGGGGGGCCAGCGCCGGCACCCTGGACCGGTTCCCCACCGAGTTCGCCCGAGCCGACGGCACCCCGGCCGAGGTGTTGGGCCTCACCACGAGCTGGCGCAACCGGCCGGAGATCCTCGGCGTGGCCAACGCGCTCTCGGTGCCGCTGCGCGCCGCCGGTGCCCGGGTGCCGCAGCTGCGTGCGGCGCTGAGCGTCCGGGATCCGATTCCGCACCGCAGCCCGCGTGGCCACGCCGCCGGCACCGTCCACTGCGCGCTGCTGCACACGTACGCCGACGAGGCCGACTGGATCGCCGACAGCGTGCTGGCCGCCTGGCGGGGGGCGGCCGGGATGCCGCACGCGCTGCCCGAGCACATCCCGGTGTCGCACCGCCCCACCACCGCCGTGCTGGTCCGGCTGCGCAGCCAGATCCCGGCGATCGAGGCGGCGCTGCGCGCCCGGGGACTGCCGGTGGAGGTGGTCGGCCTCGGTGGCCTGCTGGACACTCCCGAGGTCCGCGACGTGGTCTGCACCCTGCGGGTGCTGGCCGACCCGACCGACGGGGCGGCGCTGCTGCGGCTGCTCACCGGTGCGCGCTGGCGGATCGGGCCACGCGACCTGGTCGCCCTGCACCGGCGGGCCCGGGCCATCGCACGGGCCCGGCGGGAGCGGACCGACGACGACGGGCCGGAGATCACCGTGGACGCCCTGGACGAGGCGACCCTGGTCGAGGCGCTGGCCGATCTGGGGCCGGCGCAGGCGTACTCGGCGGAGGGTTACGCGCGGCTGCGGTCGTACGCGATGGAGCTGGCGCTGCTGCGCTACCGGCTGGACCAGACGCTGCCGGAGCTCATCGCGGACATCGAGCGGACCGTCGGCCTGGACGTGGAGGTGGCCGTCCGGGCCGGCCGGGACGGCACCGGTGACGCCGGCCTGGCCCGAGGCCATCTGGACGCCCTCGGCGACGTCGCGGCCCGGTTCAGCGGGGAGACCCCCGGCGCGACCCTCGCCGGATTTCTGGCCTACCTGGCCGCCGCCGAGGACGAGGAGCGCGGCCTGGCCCCCGGCGAGGTCGAGGTGGTGGCGGGGGCGGTGCAGGTGCTCACCGCGCACGCCGCCAAGGGGCTGGAGTGGGACGTGGTGTCGGTCGCCGGGCTGACCCGGGGCGGCTGGCCCGGCCCGGTGCGCAACTCCGACCACTGGCTGGGCGGGCTCGGCGTGCTGCCGTTCCCGCTGCGTGGCGACGCCGACGGGTTGCCGGAGCTGGCATTGGCCGGGGCGGAGGACCAGCGTGGGGTGGCCCGGGCGCTGGAGGAGTTCACCGACGCCTGGCGGGCCCACGACGAACGGGAGGAACGCCGGCTGGCGTACGTGGCGGCGACCCGTCCGCGCCGGCTGCTGCTCTGCTCCGGTTACTGGTGGGGGGAGGGGACGAAACGGTTCCGTGGCCCGTCGGTCTTCCTGCGCGAGGTCCACGACGCCTGCCTTGACGGTGCGGACGGCCACCTGGTCGACGAGTGGGCGCCCGAGCCGGCCGGCGACGCCGTCAACCCCACCACGGAGCTGGTGCTGCGGGCCGACTGGCCGGCCGACCCGCTGGGCGCCCGCCGGCCGGCGTTGACCGAGGCGGCGGGGCTGGTCCGTCGCTACCTCGCCGACCCGGCGGCGGCGGACCGCGAGCTGGCCTGCGACCCGGCGGCCGATCCGGCGGCGGGCTCCGGGCCGATCGGCCCGGAAGCTGCGGATCCGGCCGGGGGCGATCCCGAGGTGACGCGCTGGCGGCGGGAGGCGGATCTGCTCCTCGCCGAGCGTGCCGAGCTGCTGCGGCAGGCCGAGGCGGTGGAGGTGGCGCTGCCCGGGCAGCTCTCGGTGACGCAGCTGGTGGCGCTGCGCCGGGATCCGGCGGCGCTGGCCCGTACGCTGCGCCGGCCGATGCCCACCGCGCCCAACCCGTACGCCCGGCGGGGCACCGCCTTCCACACCTGGCTGGAGCAGCGCTTCGGCGCGGACCGGCTGCTCGACGTCGACGAGCTGCCCGGCGCGGCCGACGCGGACGCCGCGCCCGACGAGGCGCTGACCGAACTCCAGGAGCGTTTCCTGGCCAGCGAGTGGGCCGACCGGGTGCCGGTCGAGGTGGAGGTGCCGTTCGCCACGGTGATCGCCGGTGTGGTCGTCCGGGGCCGGATGGACGCCGTCTTCGCCCGCCCCGGTGGACGGTACGACGTGGTCGACTGGAAGACCGGCCGGCAGCCGGCCGGGCGGGAGGCGGTGGTGGCCGCGGTGCAGCTCGCCGTCTACCGGCTGGCCTGGGCGGAGCTGGCCGGGGTGCCGGTCGACCGGGTCGGGGCCGCGTTCCACTACGTCCGGGACGGCGTCACGGTGCGCCCGGCCGACCTGCTCGACGCCGACGGGCTCACCGCGCTCATCGCCGGTGTGCCCGAAGTTCCGTCAGGGGGTGGCACGCTTGCGGATTCGTGATATGGTGACGGAGTTGCAGTTTTGGTTTCCAGAGACTCTGTGTGCGCCTGGCGGATTGTGGCCCCAGGCGCTCTTTGTTGTGTCCGGAGTTCTCCGGGCGGGGCGACCAGCAGCGACAGGCTCGCCGTGCACTCGCGCACGGTGTGCACCTTTTCGGTCCGCAACAGGTGCGGGTCCGAACGTTCCGTCAAGGAGACGAAACACATGGCAATTGGTACCGTCAAGTGGTTCAACGCTGACAAGGGCTTCGGCTTCATCACCCCGGACGGCGGCGGCGCGGACGTCTTCGCCCACTTCTCGGCGATCCAGTCCTCCGGCTACCGCAGCCTGGACGAGAACCAGCGCGTCGAGTTCGAGGTGACCCAGGGCCAGAAGGGCCCGCAGGCGGAGAACATCCGCCCGCTCTGATCCTCGGATCGACCGGTAACACCCTCCGCGCCCTCCGGGCGCGGTGACGGGCCGGTCCGCCGCGCCGCCCACCCGCTCCGGCGGGGCGGCGCGCTGCGGCGGACCGCCCGTACCCTTTCGGTTCGTGCTTGTGAGTCCCGACGGACATGTCCGCCGGTGACCGCGTCGCCTCGCGGCGCCCTCCCTCGACACGTGCCGCGTCGAGGAAGGCTTTTCGCATGACCATGACCATTCCCAGCTTCGCCGCCACCGGCCTGGCTCCCGCGCTCGTCGCCGAACTGGCCGCGCAGGGCATCACCGAGCCGTTCCCGATCCAGGTGGCGACCCTGCCGGACTCGCTGGCCGGCCGAGACGTGCTCGGCCGAGGCCGCACCGGCTCCGGCAAGACCCTCGCCTTCGGGCTCCCGCTGCTGTCGCGTACCGCCGGCCGTCGGGCCCGCGCCGGCCGTCCGCTGGCGCTGGTGCTGGTGCCCACCCGTGAGCTGGCCCAGCAGGTCACCGCCGCGCTGGCCCCGTACGCCGCCGCCCTCGGGCTGCGCTGTGCCACCGTCGTCGGCGGCCTGTCGTTGCAGCGGCAGGCGGACGCGCTGCGTGCCGGCGCGGAGGTGCTGGTGGCCACGCCGGGCCGGCTGCACGACCTGATCAACCGGGGCGACGCCCGCCTCGACCAGGTGGCGATCACGGTGTTGGACGAGGCCGACCAGATGGCCGACATGGGCTTCCTGCCGCAGGTCACCAGGTTGCTGGAGCAGGTGGCGCCCGGCGGCCAGCGGATGCTCTTCTCCGCCACCCTCGACGGCGGTGTGGACCGGCTGGTCCGCCGGTTCCTGACCAACCCCGTCTCGCACTCGGTCGACCCGGGCACCGCCACGGTGACCGCGATGACCCACCACGTGCTGCACGTCGACGCGGTCGACAAGCCCGACGCGCTCACCCGGATCGCCGCCCGCGAGGGCCGCACCATCCTGTTCATGGGAACCAAGCACCGCGCCGACCGGCTGGCCCGCCAGCTCCTGGCCAAGGGGGTACGCGCCGCGGCGCTGCACGGGGGCAAGTCGCAGCCGCAGCGCACCCGGATCCTGGAGCAGTTCCGCACCGGCCAGGTCACCGCCCTGGTGGCGACCGACGTGGCGGCCCGGGGCATCCACGTCGACGGACTCGACATGGTGGTCAACGTGGACCCGCCGGCCGAGGCGAAGGACTACCTGCACCGGGGCGGCCGGACCGCCCGGGCGGGCGAGTCCGGCACGGTGGTCACCCTGGTCCTGCCGGAGCAGCGGCGCGACGTCTCCCGGTTGATGAGCGTGGCCGGTATCACCCCGCAGACCGCGCAGGTGCGCCCGGGTGACGAGGCGCTGTCCCGGGTCACCGGGGCGCGGGAGCCGTCCGGCGTGCCGGTGACGATCACCGTGCCGCAGCCCGCTCCGGCGGCCCGTCCGCGTACGGCGGGACCGGCGCACCGGCCCGCGGGCCGTTCCCGCCGCCCGCGCCGCCCCCGTTCCGCCTGACGGTCCCCGTCACGGCCGACCCCGCGCGGTCGCCACGGCCGACCCCGGGCGACCGGATGGGTACGGCCGGTGACGCAGCGGGTGGGTGAGTCGACAAGGCGGCGGAAGTGGGTCCGATCAGCGACTGTCGCCGGGCCTTCGGGTGGTCGATGCTCCTCGGGGTAAGAGCCGACCGGGGGGCCGGCTCGGAAAGGCGAACATGGGCGACACCGACTCGGGGGCGGTGCGCGAGCTGATGGTGGTGCTGGCGGTGGCGGGCGCCGGGCTGCTGCTCGCCACGGTGGCGGCGTTCGCGCCCTGGCAGCCGAGGCCGGGTCGGGCCGACCCGGTGGGTCTGGTGGAGCTGCACAGCCCGGGCGGCGCGGGGGCGCCGCCCGGGAAGCCGACCGTACGCTGACCCTGTCGCGTCACCGTCCGGCCTGGTCGAGGACGCCCCATCGGCGACGGATCGCGGTGTCGGCCGCGCCGAAGACCGCGTCCACCACCAGGCCGATCACCAGGATCACGATCATGGTGGAGAGCAGCCACGGAGAGTCCGCCAACTCCCGGGCGTAGGTGAGCTGCGCACCCAGCGAGGTCTGCGAGATGCCGACGACCAGCAGTTCGCCGGCCATCAGACTGCGCCAGGAGAACGCCCAGCCCTGCTTGAGCCCGGCGACGATGGCCGGCAGCGCGGCGGGCGCGATCACGTACCGGTAGAGGGTCAGCCCTCGCGCGCCGAGGTTGCGGCCGGCCCGCAGCAGCAGCGGAGGGACGTAGTCCACCCCGGTGATGACGCCGTTGGCGATGGACGGTGCGGCGCCGAGCACCACCACGAAGAAGATCGCCTTCTCGCTCAGTTCGAACAGCAGGATCGCCAGCGGGAACCAGGCGATCGACGGCATGGTCTGCAGGGCGGTGATCATCGATCCGATAGCGGCCCGCAGCACGGTCGACCGGGCCACCGCGAGGCCGACCAGCAGACCCACGGCGACCGAGAAGACGTACCCGACGGCGGCCCGGCGCAGCGTGACGGCGATGCCGTCCCAGAGTTGGGCGCTGCCGGCCTGCCGGAGCAGTTCCTCGCCGACCACCAGCGGACCGGGCAGCGACCACGCCGGCTTCCACCCGCTGAAGACCACGAGCTGCCAGACCGCGACGGCCAGCGCCAGCGCGGCCAGTTTGGGCCAGGTGGCCGCCCAGATCCGGGCGGCTCGGGAGGTCTCCTTCTCCCGGCCGGCGATCTCCAACGCGTCCAGCCCGGACAGTTCCGCGTCGGTACGGGTCAGGGTGTCACGCGGCATGGCGGCCCACCTCCGCACGGAGCCGGTCGGTGACCTCGGCGGCGATCGCGGCCACCTCGGGGGAGTCGATGCGCCGGGGCCGGGGCACGGCCACGTCGGTGGACCAGATGATCCGCCCGGGCCGGCTGCTGAGCAGGATGATCCGGTCGGCGAGGCGGGCCGCCTCCCGCACGTTGTGGGTGACGAAGAGCACGGTCAGGTTCCGCTCGGTCCAGATCCGTTCCAGCTCGTCGTGGAGGATGTCGCGGGTCATCGCGTCCAGCGCACCGAAGGGCTCGTCCATCAGCAGCACCGGGGTGTCCAGGGCGAGGGTGCGGGCCAGGGCGACCCGCTGCCGCATGCCACCGGACAGCTCGTGCGGGCGCTTGCGGCCGAAGTCGGCCAGGTGGACGGTGCGTAGCAGCTCGGCGACCCGCTCCCGACGGCGCGCCCGTGGTGTGCCGCGCAGCTTGAGCGGCACCTCGACGTTGGCCTCGACGGTCAGCCACGGAAAGAGTGCCGGCTCCTGGAACATCAACCCCGGGTGGGCGCCGTCGGCGACGGCGATGTCGCCGCCGCTGGGGCGGTCCAGCCCGGCCACCAGGTTGAGCAGGGTGCTCTTGCCGCAGCCGGACGCCCCGACGAGGCAGACGAACTCGCCCGGCCGGACGTCGAGGCTCACCCTGTCCAGCGCCAGGACGGCGTTCGTCCCGCGGCCGTACACCTTGGTCACGCCGGTGAGCGCGACCGCGCTGGTCGCGCTCACCGGCGCCGTCGTCGTGGCGGTCACGGCTGGACCACCGTGGTCTTACCCTGCGCCGCGAGCACCTCGTTGAGGTACCGGAGGTCGTAGAGGCCGTCGAGGCTGACCGGCTGGGTGAGCCCCACCGCGACCGCGTGGTCCAGCCCGGTCTTGAGCGAGGAGGCGATCGGGTCGTTGGTGAACTCCAACGTCGGCCACGCCTGCTTGATCAGCTTCAGGTCCAGCGGCTTGCCGGTGATCCGGCCGATGTGGGTGGAGATGGCCTGCTGGGACTCGTCCGGCCGGGTGTTGACGTACTCGTTCGCGGCCACCTGCCCCTCGACCAGCTTCTGCACCACGTCGGGGTGGGCCCTGAGGAACCTCGTGGACACGATCAGGTTGGTGATCACGAACTTCCGGTTTGGCCAGAGGTCGCGCTCGTCGACGAGCACCCTGCCGCCGGCGTTGACCAGCCGGGAGACGAACGGCTCGGGCACCCAGGCACCGTCGATCGCCCCGCTGCCGAACGTCTCCACCGTCTGCGCGTTCTCCTGCGGCACGATGGTGACGTCGCCGCCGCCCTCCTTGGTGGTCCGCAGGCCCTTCTCCTTGAGCCAGTAGCGCAGCGCCACGTCCTGGGTGTTGCCGAGTTGAGGGGTGGCGATCTTCTTTCCGCGTAGTTGCTCCACGGAGGTGATCTCCGGCTTGACGACCAGGGCCACGCCGCCGGAGGCGGCGCCCGAGACGACCCGTACGGCCTCGCCGCGGGACTTGGAGAAGGCGTTCACCGTCGGGTTCGGACCGATGTACGTGGCGTCGAGCGCGCCGGAGAAGATCGCCTCGACGGCGGCCGGGCCGGCGTTGAAGGTCTTGGTCTCCAGCTTGACGCCGCTGCCGAGCTTCTCGGCGAAGATGCCCTTCTCGACGCCGACCACCGCCGGGGCGTGGGTGATGTTCGGGAAGTAGCCGAGCCGCAGGGTCACCGGGCCGGACGTGCCGGCTTCGCTGTCGTCGCCGCACGCCGCGGTCGTACCCGCCGTCGCCAGGCCGAGCACGGCGAGGGTGGCGAGGGAGACCAGCCGACGCAAGGGGGGCCGTTTCATCGTCCGTCCAATCCACTATTCCTACTTAGTCGATAGGAATAATCGGTGGGCGGGTGGATGGCGTCAAGAGCCGTCCAGCATCCAGGACACGCCGCTGCCGGCAGGCCGGAACAGACCCGGCGCGCGGGGGCGCCGGTGGCGGCAGCGCCGACGCGTTAGGGTCGATCACGTGCCGACGCGGAGAGCGAAGATCCCATCGACCAGATACCCCGTCGAGCGGTTCAGCCTCGACAACGGTTTGCGGGTGGTGCTCACCCCCGACCGCAGCGCCCCGGTGATCGGGGTGGCGGTCGTCTACGACGTGGGCATCCGGTCCGAGCCGGAGGGGCGTACCGGTTTCGCCCACCTCTTCGAGCACCTGATGTTCCAGGGCTCGGAGAACCTGGAGAAGCTGGCGCACTTCCGGCACGTGCAGGGCGCCGGCGGCACCTTCAACGGCTCCACCCACCTGGACTACACCGACTACTACGAGACGCTGCCGGCCAACGCCCTGGAGCGGGCGCTGTTCCTCGAGGCCGACCGGATGCGCGGCCCTCGGCTGACCGAGGAGAACCTGCGCAACCAGGTCGACGTGGTCAAGGAGGAGATCCGGGTCAACGTGCTCAACCGGCCGTACGGCGGGTTCCCCTGGCTGACCCTGCCGCCGGTGATGTTCGACACCTTCGCCAACGCGCACGACGGCTACGGCTCCTTCGACGACCTGGCGTCGGCGACCGTCGCCGACGCCGCCGACTTCTTCCGCCGCTACTACGCCAGCGGCAACGCCGTACTGGCGGTCAGCGGGGACATCGACGTGGCCGAGGCGACCGCCCTGATCGAGCGGCACTTCGGTGACGTGCCCGCCCGCCCCGC
>NZ_SMJY01000020.1:0-48717 GCF_004348355.1 Micromonospora sp. KC721
ACCGAACACCCCCTGGCCACCCTGCAACAGGTCGACCACCTCCTCCGGCGACCGGCACTCGTACACCGTCGTCCCGTCCGAGATCAACGTGATGCCCGCCAGATCCTCCACTCCACGCGACCGCAACGCCTCGATCGCCTTACGGATGTTCTGCAGGGACACCCCCGCATCCAACAACCGCTTCACGACCTTCAACACCACCAGATCGCGGAAGGAGTACAACCGCTGCGTCCCCGAACCCGACGCGTCCCGCACACTCGGCACCACCAGCGCCGTCCGCGCCCAGTAGTCCAACTGCCGGTAACTGATCCCCACGGCGTGACAAGCCGTCACACCCCGGTAACCCACCACACCGTCACCGTCCGTGCCCAGCGCCCCCGGCTCACCCGGCTGCGCGCCCGGCTCAGGATCCCGCGACTCGTGCATCCCGACAACCTCCCCGTCAGTGCGGTGACACGTCGTTTCCAGAAACGTGCACCCCTCGACAAGGCAACCCTACCGACGCAGCAAGGTGTTACCCCGCAGGAACAACCGCGACACGCCGCGCAGCCACACGACACACCGCAAACCATCACCGAAAGTGACGAGCTGGTCGAACCGCGGCGACGACCTCAGCCCGCGAAATCCTCCGGACGCACCTGCTCCAGGAACTCGCGGAACTTCTCCACCTCGTCCTCCTGCTCGTCCGGAATCACGATCCCCGCCTCACTGAGGACCTGCTCCGCACAACGAATCGGCGCCCCCACCCGCAACGCCAACGCGATCGAGTCACTCGGCCGGGCCGACACCCGCACCCCGTCCCCGATCAGCAGATCCGCGTAGAAGACGTTCTCCTTCAACTCGGTGATCTCCACCGCACGCAACGGCGCCTTCAACGCCGCCAACACATCCCGCAACAAATCATGCGTCAACGGCCGGGCCGGCTTGACCCCCTGCTGCTCGTAGGCGATCGCCGTAGCCTCCACCGCACCGATCCAGATCGGCAGATAGCGGTCGCCCTCGACCTCCCTGAGCAGGACGATCGGCTGATTGTTCGGCAGCTCCACCCGAACCCCGACCACGCTCAGCTCGCGCACCGCCGCCTCCGTGTCGTCGTCATCCAAGCCCCCACCGCGCCCATCCCTGCACGGTACACGGACCGCGACACGGCCACCCCATGCGCACCAGCCACACGTCCGCGCCAGAAAAGGCTTACCCCGGCAAGCCTACGACACGCTTCCCGGGGCAAATCTGCGCGCACGACACCACCGACTCACCGACCCAACGTCGACCGCAACCCCACCCGCACCAACGCCGCGTGCAACTGCTGCGACAACGCCACCAACTCCCGCGCCGTCTCCGCCGCCCGCGCCCGCGCCGCCGGATCACTCTGCCGCACCAACGGCGTCACCAACTGCGCGAACAAACCCACCTCGCGATCCGCGGCAGACCGATACCCCCGCAGATGCCGCGGCTCCAACCCGTACGCCGCCAAACCCGCCACCGCCCGCGCGATGATCAACGCGTCCGCGTCATACCAGCCCGGCGGATCCGACACCAACACACCCAGCCGCTCCAACTCGCCCAACGTCGACTCGTCGATGCCGCTGCGCGCAACCAGATCCGCCCGCCCGAGCCGCACCTGCGACGACTCGGGCTCCTCCACCGACCGACCCGGAACCTCACCACCGGGACCCACCGCCACCAACGCCGGCCGCTGCCAACCCGACGGCTCATCACCGGCATCCCACTGCGCCAACTGGTCCCGGATCACCCGCAGCGGCAGATACTGATCCCGCTGCGCGGTCAACACGAACCGCAGCCGGGCCACGTCATCCCAGCTGTACTTCCGGTAACCCGCCGCCGTCCGCTGCGGCTCCACCAGCCCCTCGGCCTCCAGGAACCGCAACTTCGAGATCGTGACGTCCGGGAACTCCACCCGCAACTGACCCAGCACCTCACCGATACTCATCAGCGGATGCGACCGGGCCGCCCCGGGCGGCGAGGAAGCCGCAGGCTCGTTCACCCCCGGCCGGCCTCCTCCTCCGGACGCGGACCGGCGATGAACACCACCCGGAACTTACCGATCTGCACCTCGTCGCCGTTGCTCAACGTAGCCGCCTCAACCCGCTCCCGGTTCACGTAGGTGCCGTTCAGGCTCCCCACATCCCGCACCGTGAACGTCCCACCATCCCGGTGGAACTCCGCGTGCCGCCGTGACACCGTCACGTCATCGAGGAAAATGTCACTGTCCGGATGCCGCCCACTCGTGGTCACATCATGATCCAGCAGGAACCGGGCACCCGCATTCGGGCCACGCCGCACCACCAGCAGCGCCATCCCCGGCGGCAACGAACCGGACATCCGGCTCGGCACCACATCCGTATCCGGACCCTCCAGCACTTCGTCCAACGAACCGAGATTGAGCGTCGAAGTGACGTCGAGCGGGGGGAACTCGTCGCCTGGGCGCGTCATGGGACCACCTCACGGATCAGTTCGGTCAGCGTCAAGGTAATGGCGGGTCTGGCCGCCGGGCAGT
This sequence comes from Micromonospora sp. KC721, assembly GCF_004348355.1. Lineage (NCBI taxonomy): Bacteria > Bacillati > Actinomycetota > Actinomycetes > Micromonosporales > Micromonosporaceae > Micromonospora > Micromonospora sp. KC721. The sequence goes on from NZ_SMJY01000020.1 coordinate 2,519, forward strand.
CGCACACCCGGCGGCTGGCTCCCCCGTGCCAGGGAAGGCAATTACACAACGCTCAACTATGGGGATTCTCGGTCGACTGGGCGAGCCTAGCCAGCGCCGAAATGCAGGGCAACCGGACGCGCGGAAACATCATCGTCCCCACGCCCGGCACAGACAACACTCAGCTCTCAGTGAGCTCGCAATACGCACCAGCCGTCAACAGCCCGTCCACCACCGACGGATCATCCACAGCGATCTCCAACAACCAACCCGCACCGTAAGGATCCGTGTTGATCACCTCAGGAGCGTCAACCAGCGACTCGTTCCGCGCCGCCACCGTACCGCTCACCGGCGCGTAGATCTCCGACACGCTCTTGGTCGACTCGATCTCACCCAGCGGCTCACCGGCAGCGACCACCGCGCCCACCTCCGGCAGCTGGACGAACACGATGTCACCCAGCGCATCCTGGGCGAAATGAGTGATACCGACACGGAGCCTGCCGCCATCGGCACCCACCACCCACTCGTGCTCGGCGGTGTAACGCAGATCCTCAGGAATCACCAGACGCGTCCTTCATCCATCGGTGCACCGGGACAAGCCCGACGCCAGCCGCGCCGGTCACGAGACCGGACGGGCGTGTTCCAGCTTCAACGGCCCGTGCAGCGCCGAAACCTCGGCAACCTCACGCTCCTCGACGATCACGTTACCGCCGTCACCGGCAACCGTCGCGGCCACCCCGCCCGGAATCTTCAACGCCGTCTCCATCGTCGCCGGATCACCGATCACCGTGATCGTGTACGGACCCGACAACGACCGCCCACCCACCACCAGAGACCCGCCCGGTCCGTCCAGGAAGAACGTCGACGCGACGATCCGCACCGGAGACCCACCCGCACCGGAAATCTGCATCGCCTCCGCCCCCGCGCCCCGCAACTCCTGCACCGCGTCCAGGACCCGCTCCGCCGCGATCGGCTTGCCACCCGCCACGAACCGCACACTCAACCCGGGCCCCCGCGCCGGCAACGTCCCCGCCAGGATCCCCAACTCGTCCGCCCGCCGCCGCGCCTCATCCAACGCCGCCTGCCGACCCTGCTCACCGGAGCGCAACTGCCGCTGACTCTCCTCCAGCGCCTCGATGTCCTGCTGCAGCCGCTTCTCCCGGGAATCCAGATCCGAATAGATCCGCACCAGGTCCTCCTGCCGGGTCGCCGCCAACGTCGGATCCGTCGACGTCGTCCGCAACTGCACCACCAGGGTGAACCCGAGCAACGCCAGCAGCACCCCGATCATCACGCCCGCCGAACTGACCCGTCCGCCCGCAGCAGCCCGCACCGGCTCGGCATCCCGCGGCGTCGGTGGCGACGGCGCCGCGGCGCCGTCGCCGTCGCCGGCACCCTCCCGCGGCTCCTCCACCGGAGCCAACGGGCTCATCTCATCCGGATCCGGCGCCTCCGGCCGCGGGTCCGGCTCCCCCGCCGGCTCCGGCACCGCCGGCTGCGGCCATCCCGTCCCGGTCTCGCGCTGCTCGTCGTCCATCCCCACAAACCTACGCCCGGAACAGGTGACGACGAATCGCCGCCACGTTGCCGAAGATCCGCACCCCCAGCACGACCACCACACCCGTGGACAACTGACCGCCCACCCCCAACTGGTCGCCCACATACACAATCAGGCCCGCCACCAGCACGTTCGAGATGAACGACACCACGAACTGCTTGTCATCGAAAATCCGGTCCAACTTCGCCCGCACCCCGCCGAACACCGCGTCCAACGCGGCCACCACCGCGATCGGCAGGTACGGCTGCAACGCGGCAGGCACCGTCGGATCCAGATAGATCCCCAGCACCACACCGGCGAGCAACGCCAGCACCGCGATCATCGGACACCTCCGGAAGGACTGAGCGACGTACCCGGAACCGGCGGCCCGGGACTGGACGAACCGTTCACGGCCGAACCCGACGGCGACGCGCTCGGACCGACCGACGGCTCCGCGTAGCGTAGCCGTGGCTCCGGCGCCGCCGGCAGCACCAGATCCTCGACCTCCCGCACCTCGAACGACAGACCCGTCTGCTTCGCCACCCGACGCATCAGGTACGCCGACCGGCTCTCCTCGAACCTGTCCCGCATCGACCCCGGCCCGATCGCCGACACCTCGTACGGACTCGTCACCGGCCGGAAGTCCACCAGGATCGCCGCACCCGCCGACCGGATCGTCGACGTGGCCGTCAACCGCTGCCCGTTGATCGCCACCGCCTCCGCGCCCGCAGCCCACAGGTCGTTGGCCACCTTCTGCAGGTCGGAGTAGATCACCCGGTCCGGACCCGCGTCCGAGCCACCGGTCACCGCGTCACCCTCCCGCGGCGCGTCGACCAGACGCACCACCACGCCGTCCCCCCGCACCCGGCCCAGACCGGTGCCCGCCTCCAGGTTGCGCAACCGGGCCGCCTGCGAACCACTCAGCGCCGCATCCCGGTGCCGGTTCACCTCCTCCCGCAGCCGGTCCGCGCGGACGGTCATCTCGTCGGTCTCCGCCTCCCGCTGCTTGATCTGCGCGATCAACCCGGCCCGCGCCTGACTACGGCTCGGCTCCTCGGCGAGCGTCTCCCGGTACGCCACGGCGAACAAGAATCCCACCGCCACCACCACCAGCACGCTGACCGACCGCGCGCAACCGGCACGCCACCCGGACGTCGACGGCGACTCCCGCCGCCGGGCCGCCGCGTCGGCGTATCCCGGATCCAACGGATTGCGGAACAGTTCGGTGAGGAAATCCGGCGTGAACGTCCGCGGCGGACGACCGCCGGAGTCCGGGCCGCCGCTCATGCCGCCCCTCCCCCGGACCTGGCGCGCGCCGAACGCACCAGCCGGCCGGCCTGGAGCACATACATCGCGCCGGCCACCCAGTAGAACACCAGCCCCCACCAGGCCAGCCCCCAGCCGATCGCCGAGGCGGCCGTCGCCACCGACGTGACCGAGGCGGCCAGCAACAGAACCGGGAAGGCGGCAAGGAGCAGGAAGGTCGCCGTCTTGCCCACGTAGTGCACCGGCGGCGGACCGTAGCCGTGCCGGCGCAGCACCGCCAGCGAGCCCAGCAGCAGCAGTTCCCGGGCCAGCAGCGCCGCGGTGAACTGCCACGGCACCACCTCCCGGGCGGTGAAGGCGAGCAACGTGGCCAGGATGTACAGCCGGTCGGCGAAGGGATCCAGCAACTCCCCGAGCCGGCTGACCTGGCCCAGCCGCCGGGCGACCCAACCGTCCACCCAGTCGGTGGTGCCGCCGACCGCGAGCACCACCAGCGCCGGTACGTCGGCCCGCACCACCAGGAACAGATAGAGGAACAGGGGCACGCCGAGCAGTCGGACAAAGCTGATCAGATTCGGCAGGGTCAGCACCCGGTCACCGACGACCACGAGCCCGCCCGTGTCCTGCGGGGACTCCGCCCGAACGGGGCGACGCGACACCGAACCTCCCTCCGCAGCACACACCTGGTGCCCGGTGGGACACCTCGGTGGGACGTGCGCGCTGACGGGCCGGCCAACACCGGCGCCTCGGCGATCCCGGGCTGGGACCTCCCCCTGGTTGCCGGTGGTGGGCCGTGGCCCCGACCGGCGAGTTGCGCAGCCACTATATCGGCCTCATGTCCTTCGGCCTGGTCTGCCGGTTTGCGTCCCTGGGGTGTGTGCTGCGTCACCGCCTCCAGGGCATCCTAGGAAGCTAGTAGATGGGCGGAACGACATGGATCACGCGGTACGGGCAGGCGCGTCCGCGGGTGCGGCTGCCACCTCCGCCGCCTGCGCGAACGCCATCAGGGCCAGCAACAGCTCGTGCTGGGTCCGCTGCGGCATCCGGTCCAGCACCGCCTGCACCGCCTGGTGGCGGCGCTCCTTCAGCTCCCGCAGCAGGGTCTGCGCCGCTGCGGTGGGCACCAACCGGACCTCCCGCCGGTCGCGCGGATCGGCCACCCGGCGCAGCAGGCCGGTGGCCTCCAGCCGGTCGCAGAGCCGGCTCGCCGACGACGGTACGACGTCCAACAGCTCGGCCAGCCGGTTCACATTGGTCTCCGGCCGCTCGGTGATCAGGAAGAGCACCCGCAACTGGGTCGGCGAAACGGTCACATGATGCCGCGAGGTAGCCGACTCGAGCACCCCGATCAGGGCCCCGGCCGCCGCGTCGATCGCCGCCGCAAGATTCGGAGGTCGCTCCACCCGCTGTGTCCCCTGCGATTGTCCGCTCGTACGTGGCCCACCGTCTCACCGCCCGCCCGGACCGTGAATCCCGTGCCAATCCAGACAGACGACGACGGCGTCGTCACGCAGATCCGTCTCGGCATGGTAGGCGAACAGTTCGCGCATCACCGTACCAACCGCCTCCGTCGCCGGCTGCAACCGCGTCGACCGCATCGACCGCGCCATCGCCCGCTCGCCGTACGCCTCCTGGCCCCCCGGCTGCGCGGCGTACACCCCGTCGCTGACCACGAACAGCCGGTCCCCCGGCTCCAGGTCGAACTCCTGCACCGTGTACCGGCTCTCGGCGAACATGCCCAACGGCAGCTGCTGCTCCAGCTCGATCCGGCTCACCGTGGCGCCGCGCAGCCGCAGCAGATGCGGCGAACCGGCGTCCACGGCGCGGACCCGCCCGCTCGCGGCCTCCACCGCCAGCAGCAGCGTGGCCACGTGCCGCTGCCCACGATGCTGGTAGAAGATCGTGTCCGAGGCCAGCTCCGCCTGCTCCACCAGGCCACCCCCGGAGCGGCGGGCGTTGCGCATCGCGTTCACGGTCAGCGCGGTCAGCAGGGCGGCGCCGATCCCGGCGCCGGTGCCGTTGAGCACGCTGAGGGTGAGCAACCCCTCGTCGACCGTCCAGTCGAAGTGGTCACCACCCACCGTGTACGCCGGTTCGAGCTGCCCGGCCAGCAGGAACGCCTCGTGCCGCAGGCTGCGCCCGGGCAGCAGATCCCACTGCATCTCGGCGGCCATGCTCAACCGCTCCCGGCGCCGCACCCGCCGGTACCGGTCGGTCTCCCGGTCCGCCGCGCGCAGCGAGGTGGCCAGGTCGCCGGCCACCTCGGCGAGTCGGGCGACGACGTCGGCCTGTGGCGGGGCGGTCAGCTCGACCAGCAACACCCCGAGCCGCTCACCCCAGACACTGACCGGCACCCAGAGCCGGCAGTGGCCGTCGTCCCGAGCCTCCACGACCGGCAGCTGGCTGCTGAAACAGCGCTGCGCCTGGCCCTGGCAAGCGAGGAATCCGGCGTCCGGCAGCTTCGGGTCGAGCACCGGCCAGAGTCCGCTGATCCGGTAGTCGGCGAGGAACACGTCCACCCGCGACGCGCCCCACAGCGACCGTACGACCCGGTCGACGGCCTCCACCAACTGATCGGGTGGGGCCGCGCGCAGCGCACGGCACAGCGCCGCGGACGCATCCGGCATGTTCGTCCTTCCGAGGGATTCTTGCTGTAGGGCAAGAATCATACGGAGGTGCCAACCGGGCGACGCACCGGCCAGGTCAGCCGCCGGCTTGACGGCCGGCTCGCCGGAGAACGCGTCCGGCGCGGGTTCGCCGCCCGTCCGCCCCCGCGACACCGGGACGACACCGTCGGCGGCCGGCGTCCACCGGAGCAGCGGCGGCCGGAAAGCCTCCCGGCCGGGCATCCGGAACTGCGGCCCCGTCATGGCCAGCGCCGGCCGTCAGCGTAACCACCGGTGCCGTACTGGCGGTATCGGCCCGGCGACACCCGGTCGACGGCGATACTGGCCGGCAGGGGGTGGACGGACGTGAACTCGGCGGACGGCGCGGCGGTCGTGGTGGGTGTGGACGGATCGGAGCCGGCGCTGCGGGCCGTCCGGCTCGCCGCCGTGGAGGCGGACCTCCGACGCCGCCCGCTGCGGGTGGTGCACGCCTTCATCTGGCCACTGCTGCGGGTGCCGGTCGGCCCGCCCACCGCCGGCCCGCCCGGCAGCGGGCTGCGCCAGCAGGCCGAGGACGTGGTGGCGCGGGCGGTCGCCGAGGCGGAGGCGACCCGCCCGGGGCTGCGCACCACCGGAGAGATCATCGACGGCGAGGCGTCGGCGGTACTGCTGGGCGAGACCCCCACCGCGGCGATGATCGTGCTGGGCGACCGGGGCCTGGGCGGATTCACCGCCCTGCTGGTGGGCTCGGTCGCGGTCCAGGTCGCCACGTACGCCGACTGCCCGGTGCTGGTCGCCCGGGGCGAGGAGAGGCCCGACGGGCCGGTGGTGGTCGGCGTCGACGGTTCGCCGCCGTCCCGGTTCGCCGTGGACTTCGCCGCCGAAGAGGCCGCGTTCCGTGGCACCGCCCTGCACGCGGTGCACGCGTACCGGTACCCGACCCCGGCACGCCCCGGCGACATCCAGCCGCTGGTCTACGACCAGGACGCGCTGCGCGACGAGGAACAGCGGGTGCTCACCGAGTCGCTCGCCGGCATCGCACAACGCCACCCCGACCTGCCGGTCACCCGGGAGACGGTCCGGGACCGGCCGGTGCCCACGCTGGTCGAGGCGTCCCGGCGAGCGGCGCTGGTGGTGGTCGGGGGTCGGGGGCGCGGCGCGCTGACCGGGCTGCTGCTCGGCTCCGTCAGCCACGGGCTGCTGCACCACAGTGCCTGCCCGGTCGCCGTGGTCCGCGCCCCGCAGTGAGCGGTTGGCGGGCGACCAGACGGGTAGACCGCCCGGGTACGGCACACGGTGACAGCGAGGCGAGGGGAGGCGGCGATGCCAGGACCACGGCCCGGAAGCAACGCCTACGACAAGGAACGAGCGCGGCTGCGCGACCTCATCGAGCAGTCCGGCCGGGCGGCCGACCAGGAGGCGAACCAGGTCGCCAACCGGATTCTCCAGGAGGATCGCGGACAGCGTGGCATGGCCCGGGGCGACCGGACCTTCGGCCCCAAGGGTGAACGCGAGCCCGGCGATCCGAAGTGAGGACGGGAGCCGCAGCGGGCCGACGGCGCGGCGGCTGCCGGCCGTTGCTCGTCGTGCCGCGCCATCGCCGGCAGGCCGTCAGCCCGGCACGTCGCTGTCGTCCTCGGCCACCGGCTCACCGGCCGGGCCGTAGGGTGAGACCTGTCCCTTCGGGACGGGCCGGCCGCGGTCACCGGTCGAATGGGTCTTGTTACGCGGATGGCCGGTCGGCCGGGGGCCCTTGCTGTCCTGGCTGGTGGCTCCCTTGTCGTTACGGCGGAACTCCTCCTGCTGCGGTTGCACCACGTGTCTCCTTCCGGGTGGGGACGCGACCGGCGAGGCCACGCACCGGCTTCGGATACCCACCGGTGTGGCCGGCATGCTCGCCGCCAGCGGCCCAGCTGACCCGTCCCGCAGCGGGTAGTCCGGACGGATGGGTGAACAACAGCGACTCGCCCGGGCGCTGCTGGACCGGCAGGCCCGCACGTACGCCGAGGAAGCCGGCATCCACCTCGCCGACCGGCCCGGCCCGCTCTACCAACTGCTGGTGCTCGCCACGTTGCTCAGCACCCGGATCCGGGCACAGGTGGCGGTGGCCGCCGCCCGGGAACTGTTCGCCGCGGGCTGGCGGACGCCCCGGGCGATGCGGGCGGCGAGCTGGCAGGAACGGGTCGACGCCCTGGGCCGCGGACACTACCGACGCTACGACGAACGGACCGCGACGATGCTCGGCACCGGTGCCGAGCTCTGCCTGGACCGCTGGCACGGTGACCTGCGGCGGATGCACCGCGAGGCGGCCGGACAGCCCGATCGGCTGCGGCCGCTGCTCACCGAGTTCCCCGGCGTCGGCCCGACCGGCGCGGACATCTTCCTACGCGAGGTGCAGGCGGTCTGGCCGGACGTGCGCCCGTACGCCGACCGCCGGAGCCTGGCCGGGGCGAAGCGGCTGGGACTACCGGCCGACCCACGCCGGCTGGCCGAGCTGGTCGGAGCGGCGGAGTTCGGACGGTTCGCCTCGGCACTGGTCCGGGTCGCGCTCGGTGCCGAATCCGCCGACGAGATCAGGCACGCCGCCGGCGTCACTTGACCGGCTGGCTCGGCTTGGTGAGATGCCAGACCAGCAGCGCGGCCAGCACGGCGAGCAGCACGATCCCGCCGGAGACCCCGCCGCCCTCCGCGGTGGAGTCCCGCCCGGTCACCCCGAAGTAGATCACCGCGAGCCCGGCGAGCACCGCCAGGAATGTCCGCATGCCACGGTCCTTCACGCCCCGGACGGTACGCCCGATCGGGCGGCCCGGTCGGTGGTCGCGGCGGCGCTCACCCGTCCGGGTCGACGGTGACGGCGGGACCGCGTACCCGCACCCGGCGTACCGCCCGGTCGGCCACCTCGACCACCTCGACGGTGAGCCCCGGCAGCCGCACCGTGTCCCCCGCGCCGGCCGGCAACCGCCCCAGGCCGGCCAGGACCAGTCCGGCGACGGTGGTGTAGTCGCGCGACAGGGGGAAGGTCAGCCGGACACCGACGTCCGGCAGGTCGTGCAGCGGGAAGTCCCCGGGCAGCAGCAACGCCCCGCCGGCCTCCCGGACCACGCCGCGCACGTCGCGGTCGGTCTCGTCGTACAGTTCGCCCACCACCTCCTCCAGCAGATCCTCCATGGTGACCAGGCCGTCGATTCCGCCGTACTCGTCGACCACCAGGGCGAGCTGTTCGTGGCGTTCGCGCAGCTGCCGCATCGCCTCGGCGACCGGCAGCGTGCCGGGCAGCAGCACCGGCGGACGGGCCCGCCGACCGGTGGTGTCTCCGCCAGCGCCGACCAGGTCCCGGATGTGCACCACGCCGCACACGTCGTCCAGCCCGCCGGGGCCGACCACCGGCGCCCGGGACCGGCCGGCGGCGGCGAGCCGCCGCATCGCCTCCGGCGGGGCCAGGTCGGCCGGGAGCATGGTGACGTGCCGGCGGGTTACTAGGACCTCGCGCAGGGTCCGCCCGGCGATGTCGAAGGCTCCGGCGAGGATCTCCCGCTGCTGTGCCGACAGGCCCCGCTGGCTGACCAGCGTCTCCCGCAGCTCGTCCTCGGTCATCTCCGCGCGGCTGGCCCGGGGATCGCCACCGGCGAGCCGGACCAGCAGGTCGGTGCTGCGGCTGAGCAGCCAGACCGCCGGGCGGGACAACCCGGCGAGCAGGTCCAGTGGCGGCGCGCTGAGCAGCGCCCAGCGTTCCGCCCGCTGCATCGCCAGCCGTTTCGGGACCAGCTCCCCGGCGACGAGGGTGACGAAGGTGAGCAACACGGTCACCAGCACCACCGCCGCCGGACGGGCGAGCGCGCCGAGGAAACCCAACGGAGCGACCAGTGGCTCGGCGAGCGTGACCGCCGCGGCCGCCGAGGCGAGGAAACCGGCAAGGGTGATGCCGAGTTGGATGGTCGCCAGGTAGCGGTTCGGCTCGCGGGACAGCCGGGTCAACCGGGCCCCGGCCCGCCCGGCCCGGCCGAGCCGACGCAACTGCCCCTCGCGCAACGTCACCAGCGCCATCTCGCTGCCCGACAGAGCGGCGTTGACCAGCACCAGCACGGCCACCAACGCGAGTTGACCGCCCATCGCACCCCTTTCCGGTCAGTCGTTCTCCAGGTCGTCCAGGGAGATGGCGTGGGTCATCAGCCAGCGGGCCAACGCCGCCATGCCGAACAGCCACAGCGGAGCGGACTCGGTGGTGCCGTTGGTGGCGAAGATGGCGAACCTGAGATCCGGCGCCCGGTACGCCTCGATCCGCCAGCGGTGGTTCTTGTCCCGCCAGACCGCCGAAGGGTCCATGGCGTCACGGTAGGCGACGTGGCGGCACCGGCGGAGCGGCTTCGGCGCGAACGCCCGCGCCGGCCTCGGGCGGGGTACGCGACGGCGCGAGCACCTGCCGGGTGTCGTCGGGCAGCCGGCGGGTGGCCCCACGCCGGTCCAGCAGTTCCAGCAGCGGCACGGCCACCCGGCGGGTGGTGTCCAGCGCCTGCCGGGCGGCGCTGAGCGTGAACGGCTGCGGCAGGGCCGCCAGCACCTCGGCCGCCTGGTCGAGGGCGCCGGGCAGCAGCACCACGGTGTCGGCGAGCCGCAGCAGTGCGCCGGCGCGTACCGCCGCCCCGAGTTCGCGCGGGCCCAGGCCGAGGGCGGCGAGGCGGTCGGCCTCCGGGGCACGGAACGGGTGGTCGGCGTACTCGGTGTGGATGCGCCGCACGGCCCGGGCCACCGGCTCCGGCAGCGTGTCGACCGGCCCGACGGTCACCCGGCCGGCGCGCAGCGCCAGCGGCGGGCGCACCAGGGCCTCGACCAGCCCCCGGTCGGGCAGACCCAGCATCCGGCGCAGCGCCTCGACCGGCACCCCGGGCTCCAGCGGGTGCGCGTGGACATACCGGGTGGCCTCCTCGACGAGCCGGTCGCCCAGCCCTCGCCAGTACTCCGGGTCGGCGAGCCAGTCCCCCGCCACCGGGTCGGCGGTCACCGGGACGCCCATCCGGGTCAGTTCCGTGGCCCGGGCCAGCCGGCGGCGGCGCAGCTCCCCGGCCAGGTCCGCGCGTCCGTCCAGGCCGGTCAGCACCTGCGCGCGGGCGGCGGCAGCCCCGCGGCGGGTCAGCGGCGGCGGATCCACGTCCAGCACGGTCACCCCGCCGGACACGTGATGCCGGCCCGGGTCGCGCAGCACCGCCCGGTCACCGATGAGCAGCGGCAGCGGCCGGGCCAGCCGCAGCCGTACGGTGTCCACGCCCAGCGGGCGCACCCGCACCGGCACGGCCGCCGAGCCGACGTGCAGGGTGAGCGTGGCGGGCAGGTCGCTGGCCGGATCCCCGGCCAGCCGCCCGTCGAGCAGCTCGGTCAGCCGGAACCGGCCGGGGGTGAGCAGGGTGTCGCCCCGGGCCAGCCGGTCCTTCGGCACGCCGCGCAGGTTGACCGCCACCCGGGCCACCGCCTCGACCCGGTCCCGGGCCGCGCCCAGCCGGTGCAGGCCACGAACCCGGACCGGGTCGCCGGTGGCAGCGAGTTCGAGCTGGTCACCGACGCGCAGCCGGCCACCGCCGAGGGTGCCGGTGACCACCGTGCCGCTGCCCCGGATGGTGAACGACCGGTCCACCCAGAGCCGCACCGGGGCGTGGACCGCCGGCGGCGGCAGCCGGGCGATCAGCCGGTCCAGGGCGGCGCGCAGGTGCGGCAGACCGGCGCCGGTGACGCCGCTGACCGCGACCGCCTCGACCGCGCCGAGTGAGGTGCCCGCGAGTTCGGCCCGCGCCGCCTCGATCGCCGGCCGCGGGTCGGCCAGGTCCGCGCGGGTCACCGCGAGCAGCCCGTACGACACCCCGAGCGCGTCCAGCGCGGCCAGGTGCTCGGCGGACTGCGGCATCCAGCCCTCGTCGGCGGCCACCACCATCAACACGGCGGGCACCGGGCCGACGCCGGCGAGCATGTTCGGCACGAACCGCTCGTGCCCGGGTACGTCGACGAAGGCGACCGTGGTGCCGGAGGGCAGGGTGCTCCAGGCGAAACCGAGGTCGATGGTCATGCCCCGGCGGCGTTCCTCGGCCCACCGGTCGGGTTCCATCCCGGTCAGCGCCCGCACCAGGGTGGACTTGCCGTGGTCGACGTGGCCGGCGGTGGCGACGACGTGCATGTCAGCCGGCCGCCCGGCGGACCGCGACGCGCAGCGTGTCGTCCGCGGCGGCCGGCACGCAGCGCAGGTCCAGCAGGAGGCGGCCGCGCGTCACCCGGCCGAGCACCGGCGGATCCCCGTGGCGCAGCGGCGCGCCGTACGCCTCGGGCAGGCTCACCGCCCAGGATTCCAGTTCGACGCCGGGCGCGCCGCCGCCGCCGACCACGGCGACGCTTCGCACCACCTCGGCCGGGCAGCCGTCGGCGCGCAGGGCGTCGCGGAGTCGTTCGGCGCGGGCGCGCAGCGCGGCCGGGTCGGCGTGCAGGGCGGCCCGGGTGGGGGTGTCGGGGGCGTGCAGGGTGGCGGCGAGCGCGGCCAGGGTCAGCTTGTCCACCCGCAGCGCCCGGGCCATGGGGTGTCGACGCAGCCGTTCGACCAGGTCGGCGTCACCGAGCAGCAGCCCGGCCTGCGGGCCGCCGAGCAGTTTGTCGCCGCTGGCGGTCACCAGGGCCGCTCCGGCGCGCAGGGTGGTGGCGGCGTCCGGCTCGTCGGGCAGCAGCGGGTCGCAGGTGAGCAGGCCGGAGCCGATGTCGGCGACCACCGGCACGCCGAGGGTGGCCAGCTCCCGCACCGGCACGGCGGAGGTGAAGCCGGTGACGACGAAGTTGGCCGGGTGCACCTTGAGCACGAAGCCGGTGTGCGGGCCGACCGCCCGCGCGTAGTCGGTCAGCGTGGTGCGGTTGGTGGTGCCGACCTCGCGCAGCCGGGCGCCGGTGCTCTCCAGCAGCTCCGGCAGGCGGAAGCCGTCGCCGATCTCGACCAGTTCACCACGGCTGATCACGATCTCCCGTCCGGCGGCGAGAACGGTGGCGGCGAGCAGCAGCGCGGCGGCGCCGTTGTTGACCACGTGCACGGCGGCGGCGTCGGGCACCGCGGCGGCGAGCGCGGCCAGGGCGTCCCGGCCGCGTCGGGCCCGCCGGCCGGTGGCGAGGTCCAGTTCCACGTCGGTGTTCCCGGCCGCGGCGACGACCGCGGCCACGGCGGCGGGCGACAGCGGTGCCCGGCCGAGGTTGGTGTGCAGCACGACGCCGGTGCCGTTGAGCACCGCCCGGGGCGTCGGCGGGGGCAGCCCCGCCAGCGTGGCGGCGGCCACCTCCTCGGGGGTGATCTCCCCGCGGCGGGCCCGGTGCTGGGCGGCGACGACGGCGGCCTTGACCCGGTCCCGGCCGAGGGTGGCGACGGCGGTGGCCAGCCGGGCATCGGCGAGCAGGGTGTCGGTGCGCGGCACCCGCCGCCGTGGGTCGGCCGCCGGCTCGCCCATCCCTGTGGCCCCTCCGTGTGGCATGGCGGAGACGGACGGGAATCGAACCCGCCTGGCCCGGCTCCCGGACCACGACAGCTTTGAAGGCTGCGAGGGGCACCAGCCGCCTGAACGTCTCCGTGCAGGAGTCAACCACAGCCCGGCGTGCGGATCCGCGTCGAGGCTCAGTCCGGGTCGGCCTGGCGGCGACGCAGCCGTTCCCGCTGCGGCACCACGGTGTACTTCGGATCCCGGGCGGAGGCGACCCCGCCGTGGAAGATCCCGAACCGGGTGGCGACCGACGCGGCGAGCAACGCGGCCCCGGAGAGCCCGGAGAGGACCCGGCTGCGCCGGGCCACCAGCGCGCCGAGGACCCCGGCGACGGTCAACGCCCGCCCGGCGCGCAGCAGCCGGCCCGAGGGGCCGGTCGTGTACGGCTCGCTGAGCAGCCCGAGGCGGGTCTTCACCGACCGCGCGCCGTACAGCTCCAGGGCCGCGCCGGCGAGCGCCAGTCGACGCGCCGGCCCGACCTGCCCGCAGGGCGCGGCGATCAGCCCCACGCCGGCGCCGCTGGCCAGGGCGCTGCCCGCGAAGATGATCGGCAGATGGGGGTACGCCTCGTGCCAGGACGGCACGGCCGTCGTGGCGAGCAGCACCCCGGTGTACGTGGCCAGGGCCGGCGCGGTGGCGGCGGCGGCCAACCCGGCGACCTGTCCGGCCGGCGGCAGCAGCCGGCGGGCCCGTCCTGCCGCGCCCCGCTCGGGCAGCCAGGCCGCCGCCTCGGCGACCGCCGCGAGCCCGGCGGCCGGGCCGTAGGCGCTGAGGATCCAGGTGCCCACCGACATCGGCGAGGTCGGCTTCGCCACCCGCAGCATGTGGTGGAAGCGGGCCGGTCGACCGAGGTCGTGGATGAGCAGGTACGCGCTGGCGGTCACCGCGCCGAGCGCGGTGACCCGGCCCGCGCGGCGCAGCGCCGGCCGGCCGGTGAGCTGCCCACCGGCCGCCAGCAGCGACGATCCGGCGGCCAGCCCGCCGGTGAACAGGTACGCGGGGATGTCCCATCGCCACACCGGCGGCTTCAGGATCGGCCGCCCGTAGTACGAGGTGAATTCGGCCTCGGGCACCGGCAGTTCCGCTGCGCCGCGGCGGCGTGCCCGGCCCGGGCCGGCGGGCGGGACGTCGTGCGGCGCGGGGCCGTCGAGACGCTGCCGGAACCAGCGGAACAGGTCACCCACCCGGGGCTGCCGGCTCACGAGGAACGTCCGACGAACGCGGCGACGGCCGCCGCCGCCATGGCCAGCGCGGCCAGGCCGGCGCGTCTCCACATCCGGGGCAGGTCCCGGGTGGCGACCACCGGATCGGGTGGCAGGCCGTACACCTGCGGCTCGTCGAGCAGCAGGAAGAACGCGCCGTCGCCGCCCACCCCGTCGCTCGGGTCGTGACCGTAGAGGCGGGCCTGCGGTACCCCGCGCGCGTGCAGCTGCGCCACCCGCGTCGCGGCCCGTTCCCGCAGCTCGTCGAGGGAGCCGTACTGGATGGACTCGGTCGGGCAGGCCTGCGCGCAGGCCGGGGTCAGGCCGGCGCCGAGGCGGTCGTAGCAGAGGGTGCACTTCCACGCCCGGCCGTCGCCGCGGCGCTGGTCGATGACCCCGTACGGGCAGGCGGGGATGCAGTAGCCGCAGCCGTTGCAGATGTCCTGCTGCACCACGACGCTGCCGAACTCGGTGCGGAACAGTGCCCCGGTCGGGCAGACGTCCAGGCAGGCGGCGTGGGTGCAGTGCTTGCAGACGTCCGACATCATCAGCCAACGGAAGTCGGTGCGTTCCTCGACGCCGGTGTCCCGGCCGGGTGGTCGCGGGCCGGGCATCCCGAGGAACCGCGTCCCGGTGGTGTCGTGGCCGGTCGGCGGGGACTGTTCGACGAACGCCACGTGCCGCCACGAGTTCGCGGTCAACGCGCCGGTGTTGTCGTACGACATGCCGAGCAGGTCGAAGCCGGACGCCGGGACGTCGTTCCACTCCTTGCAGGCCACCTCGCACGCCTTGCAGCCGATGCAGACGCTGGTGTCGGTGAAGAAGCCCATCCGGGGGCCTGCCGCGACCCAGCCCGCGTCCGGGGCGGGGTCGTGTGGACCGGCCAGGCTGTCGCCGTCAGGCATCGTCGTTCTCCCTCGGTCCCGCGTCGGTGTTCCCGGCTGGCGGCCGGAGTTCGGTGGTCATCATGGGCGGCGGCACGCCGGGGACGATGCCGGCGCGTCGCCGGTAGTCGCCGATCAGGTCCCGCAGGGCCGGGCCGGTGGGACGGCGTCCGGGGCGTACGTCACAGGTGCCCACCTTGCTCTCCTGGATCAGCACGTTCGGGTCGAGGGTGATGCCGAACAGGTCGTTGGCCGAGTCGCCGGTGACGATCCCCTCGTACCCGAAGTGGTACGGCAGCCACAGCTGGTGGATCACCCGGCCGTCCACCCGCAGCGGGGTGAGCCGCTCGGTGACCAGCACCTTCGCCTCGATGACCGCCCGGCCGCTGATCAGGTGCGCCCAGCCCAGGTGGGTCAGGCCCGCCTCGGCGGCCAGCGCCGGGGACACCTCCACGAACATCTCCGGCTGCAGTTCGGCCAGCGGTCGCACCGTCCGGCTCATGCCGCCGGCGGTGTGGTGCTCGGTGAGGCGGCTGACCGTGAACACGTACGGGAAGACCTGGCCGTGTTCCTGGGGCGGGCTCGGGTTCACCGAGTTCACCGGGTGCGGGTAGACCTTGCGGGCCGGGTTGGTTTGCTGCCCGTACAGCGGGTTGCGCAGCGGGGACTCGGCCGGCTCGAAGTGCGTCGGCAGCGGGCCGTCGAGCACCCCGCTGGGCGCGTACAGCCACCCCTTGCCGTCGGCCTGCATCACGAACGGGTCGTCCCCGGCGAGGGCTTCCGGACCGGAGGCACCCTCGGGCGGCCGGTAGGTCGGCGGCTTGGTCCGCTCGAAGTCCGGCACGTCGTAGCCGGTCCACTCGCCCGTCGCCTCGTCCCACCAGACGTAGCGCTTCCGTTCGCTCCACGGCCGCCCCTGCGGGTCGGCGGAGGCCCGGTTGTAGAGGATGCGGCGGTTCGCCGGCCAGGCCCAGCCCCACTCGGCGGCCACCCAGTCCTGCTCGTGGCCGGGCCTGCGCCGGGCGGCCTGGTTGACACCGTCGGCGTACACGCCGGTGTAGATCCAGCAGCCCACGGCGGTGGAGCCGTCGTCGCGCGCCTGCGCGAACGACGACAGCGGGCGGCCGGTCGCCACCTCGTACCCGTTGATCTCGCGCAGCACCGCCTCGGCACTCGGCTCGGCGTGCGGGCCGTGCGTGGGGTAGTCCCAGGCCAGGTCGAGCAGCGCCCGGTCCCGGGGGTGCGGCGAGCCGGCCAGCCTCTCCCGCAGCCGCCGGCCCAGGTGGTAGAAGAACCACAGCTCGGAGCGGGCGTCGCCGGGTGGCTCGACGGCCTTCTCCCGCCACTGCACCAGCCGCTGGGTCTGGGTGAAGGTGCCCTCCTTCTCCACGTGCGCGGCGGCGGGCAGGAAGAACACCTCGGTGCGGCATTGTTCCGGCACGATCTCGCCGGTGGCGACCTCGGGGCCGTTCTGCCAGAACGTCGCGCTTTCGATCATGAACAGGTCACGGACCACCAGCCAGTCGAGGTTGGCCAGGCCCAGCCGCTGGGCGCGGCCGTGCGCCGAGCCGACCGCCGGGTTCTGGCCGAGCAGGAAGTACCCCTTCACCTTCCCGTCGATCATGTTCAGCACCTGCTGGTAGGTGCCGTGGTCACCGGTCATCCGGGGCAGGTAGCCGTAGCCGAAATCGTTCTCCGGCGTCGCCGCGTCCCCCCAGTAGGCCTTGAGCAGGCTGGCCGCGTACGCGCGGGCGTTGCCCCAGAAGCCCTTCTGGCCCGGATGCCGGATGCCGTCCACCCAGGCGTCGAACGTCGGGTGGTCGGCGTGGTGCGGCATCGGCAGGTACCCCGGCAGCAGGTTGTACAGCGTCGGGATGTCGGTGGAACCCTGGATGCTGGCGTGCCCGCGCAGCGCCAGGATGCCGCCGCCCGGGCGACCCATGTTGCCCAGGAGCAGTTGGATGATCGCGCCGGTGCGGATGTACTGCACCCCGACGCTGTGTTGCGTCCAGCCCACCGAATAGATCAGCACCCCGGTGCGTTCCCGGCCGGAGTTCTCCGTCCAGGCGCGGGCCAGCTTGAGGAACTGCTCGCGTGGGATGCCGCAGACCCGCTCCACCATCTCCGGGGTGTAGCGGGCGAAGTGCCGTTTGAGGATCTGGTACACGCAACGCGGGTGCTGCAACGTCTCGTCGCGCTGCACCGCCCCGCCGACCCGGGCGCCGTGCGACTCGTGGCGCAGCCCGGCCGCGCTGTCGCGGGCGCGGGCGGTGTGACCGCTGCCCGAGTCGGTTTCGTGGCCCGCGTACTGCCAGCTGTCCTGCACGTAGCTGCCGGTCTCGGGATCGAAGCCGGAGAACAGGCCGTCGCCGTCCTCGGCGTCGACGAACCGCTCACTGACGATCGTCGCCGCGTTCGTGTACGCCAGCACGTACTCGCGGAAGTCGAGCTCGTTGTCCAGGATGTGGCGCACGACGCCGCCGAGCAACGCGATGTCGGTGCCGGCCCGGATCGGCAGGTAGGTGTCGGCCACGGCGCTGGTGCGGGTGAACCGGGGATCGACGTGGAAGACCTTCGCGCCACGGCGCTTGGCCTCCATGACCCATTGGAAGCCGACCGGATGGGCCTCGGCCATGTTCGAGCCCTGGATGATGATGACGTCAGCGTTGGCGACGTCCTGCTGGAAGTCCGTCGCGCCACCGCGACCGAAGCTGGCCCCCAGACCGGGGACGGTGGCAGAGTGTCAAATCCGGGCCTGGTTCTCGATCTGGAGCGCCCCCATCGCGGTGAACAGCTTCTTGATGAGGTAGTTCTCCTCGTTGTCCAGCGTCGCCCCGCCCAGGCTGGCGATGCCCAGCGTCCGGTTCAGCGGCCGGCCGGCGTGGTCGGCGTCCTCCCAGGTCTCCGCCCGGGCGGCGAGGATCCGGTCGGCGATCATGTCCAGGGCGACCTCGAGGTCCAGCTCCTCCCACTGCGTGCCGTACGGCCGGCGGTAGCGGACCGTCGTCTGCCGCAGCGGACTGGTCACCAGGCTCCTGCTGGCCGCGCCCTTCGGGCAGAGCCGGCCCCGGGAGATGGGGCTGTCCGGGTCGCCCTCGATCTGGGTGACCCGGCCGTCGGTGACGAAGACCCGCTGCCCGCAGCCGACGGCACAGTACGGGCAGACCGAGCGGGCCACGGTGTCCGCGTCCTCGGTGCGGGCCGTCAGCCGCGCCGAGCGGCCGGACTGCGCCGCCGAGCCCCGGCCGAGCGGGTCGGTGCCGGTGAGCTGCCGGTAGACCGGCCAACCCTGGATGAAGGTGCGGATTCCCACCCTGGGCACCTCCCTCCCGGCATCGCGCAACCCGACGTCTCCTGAACATAGGCCAGCGGTTCGCCGGTCCGCGAGCCGAGTGGCGGATCTTTTTCGGCGTACGAGCCACAGCGCCGCCCCCGGCCCGGTCGGGTCGGGGGCGGCGCTGTGGGTGGGTCAGCTGTTCCAGTGCTGGGCGACGAGGTCGGCGGCCTGCTGTTCCCACTGCGCGTAGTGGTCCGGGTAGGCCGACACCTGCACGGTCTGCGCGGCACGGGTCAGCGGCATGTCCCGCCAACCGTCGACCTGCTTCAGGCCCTTGAGGAACGCGGTGGTCGCGTACTCGGGGTCGGTGATCTGCTCCACCGTGCCCCAGCCCGAGGACGGACGCTGCTGGAACAAGCCCTGCGAGTCGTGGTCGTTGCGGTCACCCAGGTGACCCAGGTTCTCCAGCTTCGACTCCTGCAACGCGGTCCCGACCGCGACCACGGCGGCCCGCTCGTCCATACCAGCCTTCTTCGTCGCGGCGATGATCGCCCTGACGTTGCCGACCTGCTCGCCGGAGAGCTCGATGCGCGACTGCTCGCCCTGCACACCATGCGGAACCAGCTTGTCCACGGCCGGCTTGTCGGCCCGCACCGCGACACCCGGCACAGCGGCATGGGCATCGGCGACCGGACCGGCGAACACACCACCGGCGAACGCCAAACCAACAACACCCAGCACACTCTTACGCAGGATCGTGTTCATGGTGAAAGCTCCATTCGGGGGTCGACACACACGCTCACAACCGGGGGGCGGGCGAGCACATGCGGGCACCTCGACAGGCGCTCGACAAGAGGGGGAAAGTCACGGTCCGGCTTCTCGCGAACCCTGCGGGGTTCGGCGGCCACGCCAAGCACGGCGGCGCCGGGACCATGTGTAACGACCGCCGGCCGGCCATCATTCCGGCCCGGGCACCACCCTCGGCCGGCCCTCGGGCCAGCCAGCGGGGCGCGCTGCTGCGGTCGTACGGAGATGTAACCACCCGGCGCCTGCCACCATTCCGCCAACCGGCAGCCGCCTGAACCGGACATCCGGCGGGAGATGCCCCAGGCGGGCCGCACATGCACGGCAGGTGGGTGGTCCGAAGCAGCGGATAGCCCGGTATGCCGCAGCCGGGGGGTCGATTGCGGCGTTCACCCGGTCCTGGCCGGCACCGGGTCGGCCTGATCGGTCCGCACCGGGGTTACCCTGATGCCATGCAGACCACCGTGGCCCCCGTGGCGTACCTGGCCCGCCCGGGCCGGCCCGCCGTGGTGGCGCGTACGCTCGGCGAGCTGGTCGGCCCCACCCACGGCGTCGTGGAGCTGCCGGTGCGGCTGATGTGGAACGCGCAGCGGACGTTCGATCTGGCCGAGCCCGACGACCTGCTCTGGATGTACGAGAACGTGCTGCGCGAGAGCACCCGCACCGACGACCTGCGGCGGCTGATCAACGGGCGCGTCCTGTGCCGGGTGTGGCGCGGGCTGAACCTGCCGCGCGGGGTACGGCAGGCGTGGGAGAGCCGGCACCCGGGTCTGCGGGTCGCGTGACCCACCTGCACGACTTCTACCGCGAGGTCGCCCGGGTGGCACTCACCGCCGCCGGACGGCACCGGTTCGTGCTCGGCGGCGGCGTCGCCTGGGCGGCGCACGGCCTGGTCACCCGCCCCACCGAGGACGTGGACCTGTTCGCCGACGTGGAGGGCGCGGCCGCGGCGGCGGCCACGGAGGTGCGCGCGGCCCTGGAACGGGCCGGGTACACGGTCACCGACGCTGATCCGGACAGCGACCTCGGCGGGCTGTTCGACGGCGTCGACCAGGACCTCCGGGACTTCGTGGTGCGCCGCGGCGACCGGCAGATCCGGTTGAGTCTGGCCCGCCTCGACCGGTACCGCTCCCCCGTGGTGATGGACTTCGGCCCGGTGATGGACGTGCGGGACCTGGTGGCGAACAAGACCGCCGCCCTGGTCAACCGCCGCGAGGCACGCGACTACATCGACGTGGCGGCGGCCCTGGACCGCTGGTCCGTCGCCGAAGTGCTGGGGCTGGCCCGGCAGGTCGATCCGGCGCTGGAGGACTCCGACGTGCGGGAGGCGGGCCGCTACCTGGACCGGGTGTCGGACCGGCGGTTCAGCCGCTACGGCCTGGACGCCGGGCAGATCGCCCGGATGCGGGACCGGTTCGCCGGCTGGCCCCGCTGACCGGCCGCGCCCACGGCGCAGCCGTCGCACCCGCAGGACCGGCGCAGCGGCCCGGGTGGCCGCGCGGAGACCACCCGGGCGCGGTGTCGGTTCACTTCGTCGGGCGTCCACCGGTGACACCGAGGATCTCACCGGTGACGTAGCTGGACTCCTGCGAGGCGAAGAAGACGTACGCGGGGGCGAGTTCGGCGGGCTGCGCCGGCCGACCCAGCGGGGTGTCGGTGCCGAACTGCTTCACCTTCTCCTCCGGCATGGTGGCCGGGATCAACGGCGTCCAGACCGGGCCGGGCGCGACCGCGTTGACCCGGATGCCCTGCGCGGCGAGCTGCGCGGCGAGAGCCTTGGTGAAGTTGGCGATCCCCGCCTTGGTGGTGGCGTAGTCGAGCAGCTGCGGCGACGGGTCGAAGGCCTGGATCGACGTGGTGTTGATGATCGTCGAGCCGTCCTTCATCTGCGGGATGGCCTCCCGGCACAGCCAGAACATCGCGTACAGGTTGGTTTTCAGGACCCGGTCGAACTGGGCGGTGGTGATGCCGGCGATCCCCTCGTCCTGGGACATCTGGTAGGCGGCGTTGTTCACCAGAATGTCAATGCCGCCCAGGTCGGCCACGGTACGCGCGACGAGGTCCCGGCAGTTGCCCTCGTCGGTGATGTCGGTGCGTACCGCCACGCCCCGCCGGCCGGCCTGCTCGATCAGCCGCACCGTCTCGCGGGCGTCGGCGTCCTCCTCCTCGCCGAGGTAGGAGATCACCACGTCGGCGCCCTCCCGGGCGAAGGCGATCGCGACCGCCCGGCCGATGCCCGAGTCACCGCCGGTGATCAACGCGCGCCGGCCCTCCAGGCGGCCGCTGCCCCGGTACGACTCCTCGCCGTGGTCGGGCTTCGGGCCCATCTCGCGGGTCGAACCCGGCGCGGACTGCTGCTGCGCGGGCTGCCCCTCCTGCTGGCCGTACTGCGTCGTCGGGTCCTGAGTGGCGTACTGGTCCTGGTTCACCGGTTCACTCCCTTGCTGCGTCGTCCGTCCTGGTCCCTGTCCGCCCTACCCCGTCGACCAGCGAAGTAACCGATGCGGTGGTGGTGTCACACGGAGGTGGCCGCCGACGCCGGTGGGGTGAAACACCATGAGCCCGTGTGGCGGCCGCGTCGACGGCTCGCCTATGGTGCGCAGCGGCGCCCACGAGGTGCCTCACCCTTCCCGAAAGGTTCCGCATGACCTCCTCCTCCGGCGCGTCGCGCCGCCAGGTGCTGGCCGTCGCCGCCGCCGCGACGTCCGGGCCCCTGATCGCCGGCGACCCCGCCCGGGCCGCCGCGGCGAAGGGCCCGAAGACCTGGGACCTGACCGTCCTGGGCACTTCGGACACCCACGGCCACGTCTACAACTGGGACTACTACCGCGACGCCGAGTACGACGACAGCAAGCACAACGATGTCGGCGTCGCCAAGCTGGCCACCCTGGTCAACCAGATCCGCGCCGAGCGTCGGGGCCGGGCGACCCTCGTCCTCGACGCCGGCGACACCATCCAGGGCACCCCGCTGGCCACCTACTACGCCAAGCAGGAGCCGATCACCGTCACCGGTGAGACGCACCCGATGGCCAACGCGATGAACGTCCTCCGGTACGACGCGGTCACCCTGGGCAATCACGAGTTCAACTACGGGCTGCCGCTGCTGGCGAAGTGGATCGAGCAGCTCGGCTTCCCGGCGCTGGCCGCCAACGCTCTCAACGCGAAGACGGGCCGGCCGGCCTACCTGCCGTACCTGATCAAGAAGGTTCGGCTGGGCGGCGAGGGCTGCCCCACCCTCAACGTCGGCATCCTCGGCCTGACCAACCCCGGTTCGGCGATCTGGGACAAGGCCAACGTCGAGGGCAGGCTGATCTTCGCCGACATGGTCGAGTCCGCCGCGACATGGGTGCCGATCATGCGGGAGCGCGGCGCCGACCTCGTGATCATCTCCGCGCACGGCGGCGACAGCGGCACCTCCAGCTACGGCCCGGAACTGCCGGTCGAAAACCCGGTGGCGACGATCGCGCGGCAGGTGCCGGGCATCGACGCGATCCTGTTCGGGCACGCGCACGCCGAGGTGGTGGAGCGGTTCCACACCAACGAGGTCACCGGCGAACAGGTGCTCACCGCCGAGCCGTCCAAGTGGGGCCAGCGGCTGACCCGGATGGACTTCACCGTCCAGAAGGTGCGCGGCCGCTGGAAGGTCGTCGCCAAGCGGGCGTCCATGCTGAACACCAACACCGTCGTCGAGGACCCGGCGGTGCTCGCCGCCGTACGCGGCCAGCACGCCAAGACGGTGGACTACGTCAACACCGTGGTCGCCCAGTCATCGCAGGAACTGTCGGCCGCCGCGTCGCGGTACCGGGACACCCCGATCCTGGACTTCATCAACCACGTGCAGACCGAGGTGGTCACGAAGGCGCTCGCCGGCACGGCGTACGCGTCGCTGCCGGTGCTGTCGATCGCCGCGCCGTTCAGCCGTACCGCGGTCTTCCCGCAGGGCGACGTACGCATCCGCGATGTGGCGGGCCTGTACGTCTTCGACAACACCCTCGAGGCCGTGGTGCTCACCGGCGCCGAGGTCCGCACGTACCTGGAGTTCTCCGCCAGGTACTTCCGGACCGTGCCGGTCGGCGCCAGCGTCGACCCGGCGACGATCAGCGACCCGGCCGTGCCGGACTACAACTACGACGTGTTCTCCGGGCTGGACTACGACATCGACGTCACCAGGCCGGTCGGGCAGCGGATCACCCGGCTGGTCCTGCCCGGCACCGACACCCCGGTCACCGATGATTCGCGGTTCGTCGTCGCGGTCAACAACTACCGCCGCAGCGGCGGCGGCAACTTCCCCGGCATCGTGAAGACCCAGGTGTACAACGAGCAGCAGGAGATCCGTCAGCTGCTGATCGACTGGGCGCAGGCCAAGGGTGTCATCGACCCGGCCGACTTCTTCGTGCCGAACTGGCGACTGGTGCGCGAGGGCGTGCCGGTCTTCTGACCCGTACCACGTCGACGGGTCGCGGGCCCCACGCCCCGCGATCCGTCGACGTGAGGTTGGTCCGGCCGGTGGCCGGGCTCAGTCGGCCGGCTGCCGCAGCGGGGGCAGGCGATCCAGCAGCGCCAGAGCGGCTCGGACCGGCACGCGGGTCAGCGTCCGGTCGAAGTCGGCCCGGCCCTGGCAGAACCGCACGAACATCCGCCAGCCGGCCGGGGTGGCCAGCAGGGCGTGGAAGACGTCGGGCCGGCGTTCGAAGACCTCCAGCAGACGGTGCCCGGCCCGCATCGACGGCACCAGCCGCTCGCGCACGTCCCGTTCGTAGTGCCCCGGGTCGCCGGCGGCGACCGCCGCACCGGCGAGCGCCCCGGACCGCAGGGCGTAACTGATCCCCTCCCGGCTCCACGGTTCCAGCAGCCCCGCCGCGTCCCCGGCGACCAGCACCCGTCCCCGGCGCAGCGGGGAGTCGTCGGCCCGGCACCGGGTCAGGTGCCCCGAGTCGTGCTCCGGCTCCATCTCCGACAGGCCCAGCCGGTCGAGGAAGCGGCGCAGGTACGCCCGGGTGCGGTCACCCTCGCCCCGGGCGGCGATCACCCCGACCGTCAGCGACGCGCCCTTGGGGAACACCCAGGCGTAGGAGCCGGGGATGGCGCCCCAGTCCAGCAGCAACCGGCCCTGCCAGCGCCGCTGCACAGCGGACGGGACCGGCAGTTCCCGCTCCAGGCCCAGGTCCACCTGCCGGAACCGGACACCCACGTGCCGGGCGGTGACCCCCGAGGAGCCGTCCGCCCCGATCACCGTCCGGGCCGGCACGGTGGTGCCGTCGGCCAGGCGCACGCGTACCCCGTCGGGGTCCTGCTCCACACCGCGGACCGCGACGCCCTCGCGCAGCTCGGCCCCGGCGGCGACCGCGGCGGCACGCAACCGGTCGTCGAACTCCTCCCGGCGCACCATCGCCACCAGCGGGGTGTGGTGGCGGCGGGTGAAGGCGCGTCGCCCGTCCCGGGTGAACGTCACCCGGTCCACCCGGTCGTGCGCCGGAACCTCGATCCGACCGGCGACCTCCGACAGGGAGGTGCCGATCAGGCCCCCGCCGCAGGTCTTGTAGCGGGGGTGCGTGGCCCGGTCCAGCACCAGCGTCCGCACGCCCGCCGCGGCGGCGACCCGGGCGGCGGTCAGCCCGGCCGGGCCCGCGCCGACGACGACGAGATCCCAGATGATCACGGGTCCACCCTAGGGCACCGCGCGTGGCCCGGCGGGACACGACCGCCCGAACGGATGGGCATTGTCGGTCACCCGGCGGGTAAGCCGCGGTACCCAGACCGCCCGGGCGACGGGCGGGTCACGGCGAGGAGGTCACCATGCAGCAGGTGCGTCTGTCGGAGGCCGAGGAACGGGTGTACGACGCGGTGGCGGCGTTGGAGTCGCGCGGTCAGGTGCCGTACCCGGCCCTGATCGCCGAGGAGGCGGGGATGGCGGAGGAGCAGGTGCACCAGCCCCTGCACCTGCTCACCGAGAAGAACCTGCTGCACCGGGAGGACTCGCCGATGGCCGGGCTGGACTTCGGTCCCCGGTGGTGCGCCCGCCAGCTGGCGTGAGCCGCCGACACCGCGGTGCCCGGGTCGCGGGCGGCCATGCCTGACCGACCGTCGGTGGCCGACGCGACGGGTGACCGACGTCGGTGGCAGGCTCTCGGCGTCGCCCTGGTCGCGGCGTTCATGACGCTGCTGGACGTCAGCATCGTCAACGTCGCCGTCCCGTCCCTGCAACGGTCGTTGCACGCCAGCTCCAGCGACCTGCAGTGGGTGCTATCCGGGTACGCGCTGACGTTCGGGCTGGTCCTGGTGCCGGCCGGCCGGTTCGGTGACGCCCACGGGCGACGCACGGCGTTCGTGGTGGGCGTCGCCCTGTTCACGCTCACCAGCGCCCTGGCCGGTCTGGCCAACTCCCCCGGCTGGCTGGTGGCTGCCCGGCTGCTCCAGGGAACCGCCGCCGGGATCGTCAACCCGCAGGTCACCGGCCTGATCCAGCAGCTGTTCCGGGACGCCGAACGGGGCCGCGCGTTCGGTTTGCTCGGCGCGACCATCGGCGTCTCCACCGCGGTCGGCCCCCTGCTGGGCGGGCTGCTGATCGCCCTCGGCGGCGCGGATCACGGCTGGCGGTGGGTCTTCTTCGTCAACATTCCGGTGGGGATTGTCGGGGTGCTGCTCGGTTGGCGGCTGCTGCCGGCGCGTCCCACCGGGCTACCGGACCGGCACCGCTTCGACCTGACCGGGGTGCTGCTGCTCGGTGCGGGGGTGCTGCTTCTGCTGCTGCCGCTGGTGCAGCGCGAGCACTGGCACAGCCCGTGGCGGTGGGCGCTGATCCCGACGGGGATCCTCGTCCTGGCCGGTTTCGCCAGGTGGGAACGCCGGTACGCCGGGCGTGGGCGGGTCCCGTTGTTCGACCTGCGACTGTTCGGGCTGCGCTCGTACACCCTCGGCGCGCTGCTCGCGCTGGTCTACTTCGGCGGCTTCACCGCGATCTTCTTCGTCTTCACGCTCTACCTGCAGAACGGCCTCGGCTACAGCGCGCTGGTCGCCGGCCTGGCGATCACACCGTTCGCCCTCGGGTCGGCGCTGGCATCGGCGCTCGGCGGGCGGGTCGTCGACCGGTTCGGCCGGCCGCTGGTCGGCGCCGGGCTGGCGGTCGTGCTGCTCGGCCTCGGTGCGGTGGTGCTGGTGCTACGCGGCGACCCACCCGGCGGCGTGCCGCTGCTCACGGCGGTGCCGCTGCTGGCAGCCGGGCTGGGCAGCGGGCTGGTCATCACACCGAACCAGACCCTCACCCTGGCCGAGGTGCCGGTGCCGCAAGCCGGCGGCGCGGCCGGCATGTTGCAGACCGGCCAGCGGATCGGCTCCGCCGCCGGCATCGCCGCGGTCGGGGCGGTGTTCTTCTCGTCGCTGGCCGGCAGTGCCGGTGACTGGGCGGCGGCGCTGCGGCACGCGCTGCTGCTGGCGATGGGCTTCGTCGCGCTGGCCCTCTGCGCCGCCCTCCTCGACGTGGCTCTCACCCGCCGGATGGTCCACCCGGACCCGGACGCGACGCGAGCCAGCGGGCAGAGGAAATGACCGGCCGGGCCCGGCGTGACGGGACCGGCCGGTCAGTCGATCCGGGAGGTCACCACAGCTGCTGGACGATGTCCGCCGCCTGCTCCTCCCACTGCGCGTACGCGTACGGGAACGCCGAGACCTGCACGGTCTGCGCCGCCGTGGTCAGCGGCAACTCCTGCCAGCCGGGCACGTTCTTCAGCGCCTCGAAGAACGCCTGGGAGGCGTACCCGGGGTCGGTGACCTGGTCGGGCGTGCCCCAACCCGACGACGGACGCTGCTGGAACAGGCCCTGCGAGTCGTGGTCGTTGTACGCGCCCAGGTGGCCGAGGTTGTAGAGCTTGGACTCCTGCAACGAGGTGGCGATACCGATCACCGCGCCGCGCTTGCCCACACCGGTCTTCTTGGCCTCCTCGATGATGGCCCTGGCGTTGGCGAGTTGGGCGTCGTCCAGCGGAATGCGGGACTGGGCGCCCTCCACGCCGCGCGGGACGAGTTCATCCCGACCCGGCTTCTCTGCCGGCACCTCAGTGGTCCTGCCGCCGGTGGCCAGGTCGATCGCGGCGACGGCACCCCCGTGTGGGCCGGCGCTGACAGGAGCGGCCACGGCGGCGGGGCCGAACGCCAACCCACCCAGGGCGGCGACACCGGCGATGCTCAGTGCGGTCCTGCGGTTCTTCGCGATGGCCGGGAGCCATCGAGTGAAGTCGCCCTTCACGATGGTTGCCCTTTCGATCGTTCGGTGCGCTGCGGATCGAACGCACCTCGGAGGAACTGCCGGCACCGCCGGGGGTTTGCCTGCCAGCGGTACGGGGGACACAACCAGCTTCGCGTGTCGGCCATTCCGGAAGTACTCACTGTCGCCGGCGGCGGCGGCCCAGGCACCGGACAGATCCGGACAGGGCCGACCACCGCGGTACGAACCTCAGCCTCGGCGTGCGCCGAACGCCACGAGGACGTGCCAGAGCTGCTTGAGATGCTGGAGCGTCTCGGCGGTCGACCCCCGGTCGGTCCAGCGGCCGGGGTCGCGGACCACCGAAGCGGCGGCCCGACCGATCAGCGCCGCGTCGACCGGCTCGCCGGGCCCGGCGAACTCGGCGTGCACCCGGGCCGCCAGAGGTGGGATGGCCGGCCCACGGAAGTCAGGATCGACCGCGTCGGCCGGCAGCACGAAGCCGCCGTGAAAGCGCAGTGCGACACCGCTCCGCCGAGCGAGCCTGGCGAGCACCTGCCCGGTGCCGGTTCCCGCGAACGAGGGGTCCACCACGATGGCCTCGACATCGCGGGCCAGGTCGACACCCCCGTGGATCTGCGCCTCCACGTAGTCGTCGAGCGCGCGGCCGGCTGCGCCTGGCCGCCACACCGCCCGTTCCCGGCGATCCAGCAGGGTGGCGACCAGCCGGGCGGTGTCCATCCCCGCGACGCCGAGGCTGACCCCACTTCCGGCGGTGGCCGTCAGCAGGGCGGCCAGGATCGGCTCGGGCACGTCCACCGTGCCGAGGTCGGTGGGGCCACGGTGACTGTCGCCGAAGCAGAGCGTGGTACGGGCCAGCACCGCCGGACGCAGCCGCAGGTAGCAGGAGCCGAACCGGGGACAGGCGCCATCCGGATGGTCGAGCAGGTTGAGGCCGCCGTATACCGGCCGGTCGGCGAGGCTCACCCCTGGCCGCTGGTACGCGCCGCCGAAGAGCACCTCCTCCCACCGGTCCCGGTCCCCTCCGGGGTACGCGGTCAGCCCTCCGTTGGAGATGCCGGTGACGAACTGGCTGCGGTACACCCCCTCAGCGGCGAGCGCCTGCGCCACCGTACGCCCGTCGGCCAGCAGCCGGTCGGGATGGAAGTTGACGGTCAGCCGCCCCTGCTCGGCGACGGCGGAGATCAGGTGTTCCGGTTCGTACCTGGCGCCGAAGCCGGCCAGATGCCGGGCGATCACCGCGAGGGCCGCCGGCCGGTTTCGTCGCGCCACGGCACGCACGTGCCGCACCGCGGCGGCCTGGGCGGGGGTGAGTACCCAATCGGCGTCCGGTGTCACGTCGAACAGCTTGGATCATGAATTCCGGGGTTGTCCAGGGCATTGCGACGTGGCCGGGCCCGGCCACGGGGCGTCAGGCCCGACGCAGGATGATCAAGCCGTCGGCATCCAGGTCGAAGCCGGTCCGCGACGGTCGGCCGAGACGGTCGAGCAGGGCCGCCAGCCAGCGGGCCTCGGCGGGTGCCGCCGGCTGCAGGCGCATCCGACGGATCCGGACCGGGATCAGCCGCAGCCGGACCAGCCCGGTCCGGTCGAAGGTGGGCAGATGCAGCAGCCGCAGCCACGGCCGGTACGACTCCTGCCCACCGATCCCCTCGTAGTCGTCCACCAGGTCACCGGCGCCGTAGAGGATCAGCCCGTCCCGGTATGCCTCGATCGGGCGCGGGTGGTGCGACGAGTGCCCGTGCACCAGGCGCACCCCGGCCTGCACCAGCCGGTGCGCGAACCGCACCTGTGCCGCCGGCACGTCGTATCCCCAGTTGGATCCCCAGTGCACGGAGACCATCACCAGGTCGCCCGGCTGGGTCTGGCGGTCGATGCGTGCGGCGAGCGCGTCAGCACACTCGTCGCTCGCCTCCGGCAGGTACGCCACGCCGGCCCGTCGCCGGGTGGCCGCCCAGTGCGGCAGCACCCCAGCCGACGGCATCCCGACCGACCAGAGCACCAGCCGACGACCGCCACCCAGGTCGACGCGGGCCGGGCGCCACGCCTCGGCCTCGTCGCGGCCCGCACCCACCGGCGTGATCCCTGCTCGGCGCAGCCCGTCGACGGTGTCGGCCAACCCGTCCGGCCCGAAGTCGAGGACGTGGTTGTTGGCCAGGGCGCAGACGTCGATGCGGGCAGCGGTCAGGCACGTCAGGTTGTCCGGACGCATCCGGTAGTGGATGGCCTTGCCGGGGGCGAAATCGCCCCGGCCGGTCACCGCGGTCTCCAGGTTGACGATCCGCACGTCCGGCCGCTGCTCGTCGAGCAGACGCAGCGCGTCTCCCCACGGCCACCCCGGTGGCACCGGGCGCGGGATCGGTCCCGACACCGACTCGACCAGCTCCACGTACCGGCGCGCGTCGGTGACCACCTGCTCGCGCAGCTGCGGCGAGCCCGGCCGGGGCAGGATCTGGTCCACGCCCCGACCGGTCATCACGTCACCGCTGAGAAAAAGGGTCACCTCGTCACCCGGCACCACCCCCGCATTCCCGGCGGGAGCCGCTTCGCACCTCGTCAGTCCGCTCCGACCGCCGCCGCCCGACCGCCGCCGGCCGGCTCACCGGCCCAGAAGTCGACCAGCAGCCGGTGGAACTCCTCGGCCCGCTCGACCTGCGGCAGGTGCCCGCAGTCGGTGAACAGGTGGGTGCGGGCCCGCGGCAGACGGGCCCGCGCCGCCTCGAGGTGCTTCGCCGGGAGGATCAGGTCCCGGTCGCCCCAGACGATCAGGGTGGGGATGTCGAGGGCGGCCACCTGGGTCAGCAGCTCCTCGCGCCACTGCGGCCGGACACCCCGGAAGGTGCCGAGGTGGCGGCAGGTCTGCAGAATGACCCGTGCCGTGTACGGCTGGCCGGCCACCTCCAGCGCGTGGTCGATCCGCTCCTCGGTGGCGAACGCCGGGTCGCAGAAGAGCATCCGTTCCGTCCGGCGGGCCATCCGGCGACTCGGTCGCAGCAGCAGCCGACCCAGTGGGCGCAGCGTCAGCAGCCGCAGCGCCAGAGCCGCCTCCGGCCCGAAGCCGGCGCTGTTGACCAGCGCGAGGCTGGCCACGCGGGCCGGCTCGGTCGCGGCCAGCCGCATGGCGACCGCCCCGCCGAGGGAGTTGCCGACCAGGTGGGCGGGCTGCTCCACGCCCACCGCGTCGAGGTACTGCCCGACGAACCTGCCCAACGCCGGCAGGGTGCACGGCTCGGCCATCGGCAGCGAACCGCCGTACCCGGGCAGGTCCACGCTGTGCACCCGGAACCGGCGGGCCAGCAGCTCGTGCTGCTCGGTGAAGTCACGCAGGCAACGGCCGAGGCCGTGCAGCAGCAGCACCGGCGGGCCGTCGCCGTCGACGCGGTGTCGGACCCGCCGACCGGCGACGGTCACGTGCCGGGGACGCGGCCCGGCCCCCGCGGTCACGCCTGTTCCCGGGTGGGCAGCGGCGGCGGGCCGGCCGGACGGGACGCCACCCGGACCGGACGGTGCGCCGGCCTCGCCGCCAGCGCGAGCACCCGCCCGTAGCCGACGGGCAGGACCCGGGCCAGCAGGTCGGGCAGCCGCGCCGACCAGCCGATCAGCACCCGGCCGCGACGTCGTGCGACAGCGCGCAGGATCACCTCGGCGGCGGTGGCCGGTGCGATGGACAGCAGCTTCTCGAACTGGCGCAGACTCCGCTCGTACTCCTCGCGGACGACGCCGCTGCCCACCCGGGCGTTGCGGGCGATGGCGGTGGCGATCCCGCCGGGATGTACCGAGGTCACGCCGATGCCGTCGTCGACCAGCTCGTGCCGCAGGGCCTCGGTGAAACCGCGTACGGCGAACTTGCTGGCCGCGTAGGCGGCCTGTCCGGCAGGGGCGATCATCCCGAAGATGCTGGAGACGTTGACCAGGTGCGCGCCGGGCTCGGCCTTCAGCGCCGGCAGCAGCGCGTGGGTCAGGCGTACCACCGCCCGGAGGTTGATGTCGAGCACCCAGTCGAACTCGTCGAGGGTGACCTCATCGAAGCGTCCTCCGAGGGCGACCCCGGCGTTGTTGACGAGCAGTCGTACCCGGGGGTGGGCGGCGCGGATCGCCTCGGCCACCCGGTCCGTCGCGGCCGGGTCGGCCAGGTCGACCACGTGGGTGTGGACCTGCCGGTCCGGGTACGCGGTACGGACCGCCGCCGCCACCGCGGCGAGCCGGTCGGTGTCCCGGTCGAGCAGGACGAGGTGGCTGCCCCGGCGGGCGAGGCCGTGAGCGAGGGCCTCCCCGATCCCGCTGGCGGCGCCGGTGACCACGGCGGTCCCGGCGGCGAAGACGAATGGTCGCACGTGGCCTCCTTGCTGCGCGGGTGGTACGGGGCGGTGGACGGCCGTCGCGTTCAGACGACCGGGTTCGCGGTGGTGCCGGTGCTCGGCAGCGCGGCGGTCGCTCGGGAGAAACGGACTCCCTCGTCGACGAGCCGACCGTGCCGCATCAGCAGCACGTCCCGGGGATAGTTCTGGTGCAGCCGCCACGGGGCGCGGGAGCCCTGCCTGGGCAGGGTCGCCACGCTGCGCAGCACGTACCCGGAGGTCAGGTCGATCAGCGGGGTCCGTCGCCCGTCGGGCGGGGCCACCGGGGTGACGATCTGGTCGCCGGTGGCGTCCAGATGGCGCAGCAGCCGACAGACGTAGGTGGCGACCAGGTCGGCCTTCAGGGTCCAGGAGGCGTTGGTGTAGCCGATGGTCAGCGCCAGGTTGGGCACGCCGGAGAGCATCATCCCCTTGTACGCCACGGTGCCGGCCAGGTCGACGTCGACGCCGTCCACCGCGACGGTCATCCCGCCGAGAGCGAGCAGGTTGAGCCCGGTGGCGGTGACGACGACGTCGGCGGGCAGCTCCTCACCGCGGGCGAGCCGGACCCCGCGTTCGGTGAAGGTGTCGATGGTGTCGGTGACCACCGACGCCCGCCCGGTTCGCACCGCCTCGAACAGGTCCCCGTCGGGTGCCACGCAGAGCCGCTGGTCCCAGGGGTCGTAGCGGGGCGAGAAGTGCCGGTCCACGTCGTACCCGGCGGGGAGGCGACCCTTCGCGGCCCGACGCAGCAGGCTGCGCACCAGCTTCGGAGCGCGCCGGCTGAGCTGGAAGTTGGCCGTGCCGAGCAGGACGTTCTTCCACCGCACCAGACGGTGGGCGGCGGCTGGTGGCAGCCAGCGGCGCAGCGCGTCGGCCACCACGTCCCGCGACGGCAGCGCGATGACGTACGTGGGTGAGCGTTGGAGCATGGTGACGTGTGCGGCCCGCCGCGCCATCGCCGGCACCAGGGTCACCGCGGTGGCACCGCTGCCGATCACCACGACCCGTTTGCCGATGTGGTCGAACCCGTCCGGCCAGTGTTGGGGGTGGATCACCTCGCCAGCGAACCGGTCGACACCGGGCAGGTCGGGGGTGTAGCCGGCGTCGTAGCGGTAGTAGCCGGTGCAGACGAACAGGAAGGAGCAGGTGAGGACGACGTCCTGGCCGTTGTCGACGCGGTGCGCGTGCACCGTCCAGCGGGCGGTGGCGCTGTCCCACTCGGCGCGCACGACCCGGTGGTGGAAGCGGATGTGCTCCTCGACGCCGTACTCGCGGGCCGTGTCCCGGACGTAGTCACGAATGGAGTCGCCGTCGGCGATCGCCTTCGGGTCGGTCCACGGTCTGAAGGAGTAGCCGAGGGTGAACATGTCCGAGTCGGAGCGGATCCCGGGGTAGCGGAACAGGTCCCAGGTGCCGCCGATCGCACCGCGCGCCTCCAGCACCGCGTACGTCTTGCCGGGACAGTCGCGGCGCAGGTGGCAGGCCGCGCCGACGCCGGACAGGCCGGCGCCGACGATGAGCACATCGACGTGGTCGCGGGCCATGGCGTCTCCCGGGGCAGGCAGTGGACGACACTATCCACCGTCGTCGACGGCCGTCAACGGTGCCCGCCGGCTGTCGACAGCGAACGCAGGGCCGTACCGACGGTGCCGATTCCCTCCTCGATCTCCCCGCCGGTGACGGCGGCGTAACCGAGCACCAGTCCGGCCGGGTACGGGCGTTGGGCGTGCCAGGACAGCGGCTGGGTCTTCACCCCCCGACGCAACGCCTCCGTGGCGAGCGCGACGTCGCAACCGACCCCCGCGAAGGTCACCGTCAGATGCAGCCCGGCCGCCGCACCGTGCACGGTGGCCCCCGGCAGGTGCCGGCCGATCGCCCGGATCATCGCATCCCGGCGGCGCACGTGTCGGCGACGCAGCAGACGCAGGTGCCGGTCCAGATCGCCGGAGGTCATCAGCTCGGCCAGTACCAGCTGTGGCAGGACGGCGTTGCCCAGGTCGGCCATCCGCTTCGCGGCCACCAGCGCATCCCGGTACCGCGGCGGCGCGAGCACCCAGCCCACCCGCATGGCCGGGGCGAGCAGTTTGGAGACGCTGCCGGTGTAGCAGATCCGCCCCGGCAGGCTGGCGCGCAGGGCGGGCACGGGCGGCCGGTCGTAGCGGTGCTCGGCGTCGTAGTCGTCCTCCACGACCAGACCGCCGTCGCGGGCCCAGTCGAGCAGCTGCCGTCGCCGGTCGCCGTGCAGCACCACCCCGGTGGGGAACTGGTGCGCCGGGGTGAGCATCACCGCCGGATGCCCGGCGGCGACCAGTTCGTCGACCCGCAGCCCGTGCTCGTCGACGGTCACCGGCGGGGTGTCCAGCCGCCAGTTGAGCAGATGCTGGCGGACGCCGAGCGAACCCGGATCCTCGACCGCGACGGTGTGCACACCATCGGCGCGCAGGACCTGGGCGAGCAGGCCGAGCGCCTGGGACACACCGGTGACGACCAGCACTTCGTCCGGGTCGGCACGGATGCCGCGGTTGCGGGCAAGCCACTGGGAGACCGCGGCCCGCAGTGCGGGAGCGCCCCGCGCGTCGCCGTAGCCGAGGGCGGCGGCGTCGAGGTGCCGCAGCACCGTGCGTTCGGCCCGCAGCCAGGCCGCACGCGGAAAGGCCGCCAGGTCGGGTACGCCCGGCGACAGGTCGATCCGGGCCGGGGCGGCGCGGAGCGTGTCGAAGATATCGGTGCCGGGTTCGAACCCGAAGACCGCTTCGGGTGCGGGCGGGTCGGGTACGGCCGGGGTCGGCGAAACAACGGGCGGGATGGCGACGACGACGGTGCCGGCACGGCCCCGTCCGACGACCTGCCCCTCCTCGGCCAGCCGTTGGTACGCCTCGGTGACCACGCCCCGGGAGACCCCGAGCTCGTCGGCGAGCACCCGGCTGGCCGGCAGCCGACAGCCGAGCGGGATGCGCCCGTCGGTGATCGCGACGCGCAGCCGGTCCGCCAGCCAGCCGGCCCTGCCGCCCGGTGGAGCGGTGCCGACGTCGAGCTGGAGGAAATCCGAACCGGCCGTTATGGACCCCTCTATCGGGTGCTTTTTGGCTCTGGGCACCGGACCATTGTGGCAGCAGGGTGGAGGGCGTGAGCATGTCGTTCCTGCTGGCCACACTGGTGGTGGCCGCTACCCCCGGCACCGGGGTCGTCTATACCCTCTCCGCCGCGCTGTCGCGAGGGCGGCGGGCCGGGCTGATCGCCGCCGTCGGCTGCACGCTGGCGCTGGTGCCACACCTGGTGGCCGTGGGCACCGGTCTGGCCGCGCTGATGCACACCAGCCCCACCGCGTTCGACGTGGTGCGGTACCTGGGCGTCGGCTACCTGCTGTACCTGGCCTGGGTCACCGCGCGGGACCGCTCCGGGTTCGCCGCCGCCGACGATCCCGTCGCCCGCCCGGCCCGCCAGGTGATCATCTCGGCGGTGCTGGTCAACCTGCTCAACCCGAAGCCGATGCTGTTCCTGCTGGCGTTCCTGCCGCAGTTCGTTCCCACCGACGCGCCGGACAGCACCCCGCAGATGCTGCTGCACGGTGCGGTGTTCATGCTCGTCACGCTCGTGGTGTTCGCCGCGTACGGCATCCTCGCCGGCGTGATGCGGGAACGGGTGCTGGCCCGCGCCCGGCTGACCGAGCGGATACGCCACGCCTTCGCCGGGTCGTTCGTCGTGCTCGGGCTGTCCCTGCTGTTCTCCGGAAGATAGGACCACCGATGCGTTTCCAGCATTCCGCAGCCGTCCGGTCGGCGCACCCCACCCTGGTGGCCGCCGCGCTGAGCGCCGACGGGCTGGCTCCGGACGCCGACGTGGCGGAGCCGGTGGCGCACCTCGTCGCCACGGCCCGCCACCGGCTGGCGGCCGGCCCCGAGAGCGGACTTCGCGAGATCCAGGCCTGGCGGCGGGCGTTCGCCGCGACCGGGCTGCCACCGACCCGGTACCGGTGCGCGGCCGAGTCGCTGCTTCGCCGGCTACGCCGCGACGGGGATCTGCCCCGACTGCACCCTCTCGTCGACCTCTGCAACGCCGTCTCGGTCGCGTACGCGACCCCCGTCGCGGTGCTCGACCGGGAGCGGATCGACGGTGATCTGGAGGTGCGGTCCGCCACCGGCGCCGAGGAGTACGTGACGCTGGCCGGCGGCGTGGAGTACCCGGAGCCCGGGGAGCTGATCTTCGCCGACGGTTCCGGTCGGGCCCACTCGCGGCGCTGGACACACCGGCAGAGCGGGTGGTCGGCGGTACGTCACGACACCCGGCGCGTGCTGGTGGTGGTGGAGGCGCTGCACGAGGGGGCCGGCGACGACGTACCGGCCCTGCTGGACACCCTGATCGGCGAGTTGGCCGAGCGGTGGAAGGTCGACGCGCGGGGCGCCGTGTTGACCGCCGACGCGCCGACCTTCGACGTACCGTCCTGAGCCGGCGGTTCGACATCGAGATGCCGGGCCGGGGCGGCATGATCGGGGCATGGACCGAGGGCACCGCACGGTCGCGCACACCGCCGACGTACGGATCGAGGCCTGGGCGCCGGACCGGGACGGTTGCCTGGCCGAGGCGGTCGCCGCGCTGGTGGCGACCTTCGCCGACACCGACGGGGTGCCCGCCACCGGCGAGACCACGTTCGAGTTGCCTGTCGGCGACGACGACGAACTGCTGGTCGGTCTCCTCGACGAGGTCATCTTCCGGTTGGAGACCGAGGGCACACTGCCGCTGGTGACCGAGGCGCAACCCGCCGACGGAGGACTGCGGGTGCGGTGGCGCACGGTGGACGCCGACGCGGTGGAGCTGGTGGGAGCGGTGCCGAAGGCGGTCAGCCTGCACGCGCTGCGCTTCGACCGAGACGCGACCGGATGGCGGTGCGCGGTGACCGTCGACGTGTGAGCACCGGCCCCGGACGCCGGCTCAGCCCTTGACCACGCCGATCGGGGCCAGCCGGGCCACCCGCCGGCACAGCCCGGCACCCTCGGTCGCCTCGATCACCGCCGTGATGTCCTTGTACGCCTCCGGCATCTCCTCGGCCAGGCCGCGCCGCGACGCGCCCCGTACGGCGATGTCGCGGGCCTGCATCTCCCGGCGCGGATCGTGTCCACGCGCCGCCCGGGTGGCCTGCCGGCGGCTGCGGACGCGACCCGCGCCGTGGCAGGTGGAGGCGAAGGCCGGCGCCCCGGGCACCCCGACCAGGACGTACGACGGGGTGCCCATCGAGCCGGGGATGAGCACCGGCTGACCGACGGAACGCAGGTCGTCGGGAAGCTCCGGATGGCCGGCCGGCAGGGCACGGGTGGCGCCCTTGCGGTGCACGCAGAGCCGGCGCAGCACGCCGTTCACCTCGTGTTCCTCGATCTTGGCGAGGTTGTGCGAGACGTCGTACACCAGGTCCAGGGCGCGGCCGGTGCGGTCGGCGAAGACCCGGCGGGCCGATTCGGCCAGCAGTTGCCGGTTGGCCCGGGCGTAGTTGGCGGCGGCGGCCATCGCGCCGAGATAGGCGCGACCCTCGGGCGACACCACCGGGGCGCAGGCCAGTTGCCGGTCGGGCACCTCGATGCCGTACCGGGGCATGGCCTTCTCCATGGCCCGTACGTGATCGGTGCAGACCTGGTGGCCCAGCCCCCGCGACCCAGAGTGGATCATGACGCAGATCTGGCCGTGCCGCAGCCCGAAGACCTCCGCCACCGCCCGGTCGTAAACCTCGTCGACGGCCTGCACCTCGAGGAAGTGGTTGCCGGAGCCAAGGCTGCCCACCTGCTGCTGGCCGCGCTGCACGGCCCGTTCGCTCACCTGCGCCGGGTCGGCGTCCCCCACGGCCCCGCCGTCCTCGCACCGTGCCAGATCCCGCGCGGTGCCGTGACCCCGGTCCACGGCGTACCGGGAGCCGCCGCACAGCACCGCGTCGAGTTCGGCCCGGTCGGCGAGCTGCCACACCGCGCCCCGGCCCATCCCCCGGGGCGTACCGGCACCCAGCCCGTCCATCACCGACTCCAGGACGCCGTCCAACTCGCCCCGGTCCAGGTCCGCGGCGAGCAGCCGCACCCCGCAGGAGATGTCGAAGCCGACACCGCCGGGCGACACCACCCCGCCGTCGGCCGGGTCGGTGGCCGCCACCCCACCGATCGGAAAGCCGTACCCCCAGTGCACGTCCGGCATGGCGTACGCGGCGCCGACGATGCCGGGCAGCGTGGCCACATTCGCCACCTGCTCCAGCGACCGATCCCCCGCCACGTCCGGCAACAGCGACCGGGACGCGAACACGGTTCCGGGTACCCGCATCGGATCGTGCCGGTCGATGCGGAACCGGTAGGGCGCCTCCTCGACCAGCTCCATGCCCCGCACCTACCCACCGCACCCGACGGCACACCTGCCACGATTGGCGTGACCACGCCCGGGTAGTGCGCAACCATGCCTGAACGACACGAGAGCTACCCGACAATCGCCATCGTCACCGGCGCCGACTCCGGCATCGGCAAGGCCTGCGCCGTCGCGCTGGCCGAGGCGGGCTTCGACATCGGCATCACCTGGCACACCGACCGTGACGGCGCGCGACGCACCACCGAGGAGGTACACGCCACCGGCCGCCGCTGCGAGGTCGCCGAGCTGGACCTGACCCGACTGCCCGAGGCCGCCACCGTCGTCGACGAGCTGGCCGACCGGCTGGGCGGCGTAGGGGTCTTGGTCAACAACGCCGGTACGGGGGCGTCCGTCCCGTTCGTCGACACCGACTGGGAGCAGTGGCGGGAGGTGCTCGCGGTGGACCTGGACGGGCCCTTCCTGTGCGGGCAGCGGGCCGCGCGGCGGATGCGGGCCGCCGGGCGGGGTGGCCGGATCATCAACATCACCAGCGTGCACGAGCACGCGCCCCGGGTCGGCTCCGCCGCGTACTGCGCGGCCAAGGGCGGGCTGGGGCTGCTGACCCGGGTGATGGCGCAGGAGCTGGCCGCCGACGGCATCACCGTCAACGCGGTGGCACCCGGGGAGATCAGCACCCCGATGACCGGGCAGGAGGACGTCGACCCGTTCACCCAGCAGCGGCCGGGCGTGCCGGTGGGCCGCCCGGGTGACGCGCGGGAGGTAGCCGCGGTGGTGGCGCTGCTCGCCTCCCCCGCCGCCGCGTACGTCACCGGGGCGTCCTGGCCGGTCGACGGCGGGATGCTGCTCATGGGCCCGCAGGCGGGTTCGCACCTGCCGTCGGACGACTGGCGATCGGTGTGACACCCGTCGGTACTGTGCCCGACTCCTGAGGCGTCCGAGCGCCGCGCCCGTTCCCGGGCAGCGGCGTCGTGCCTTCCTCGCGACGGGCCGGGCACAATAGGGTCCGGCCCGCGACGGACGGAGCCGCACATAGACCAGCCGGGAGCTCCCACCCGTGTCCCCACCGCCAACCCCGGACGAGCTGCGCGCCGACTGCGCCCGCTGCGTCGGCCTGTGCTGCGTGGCCCCCGCCTTCGCCGCCTCCACCGACTTCGCCATCGACAAGCCCGCCGGCCAACCCTGCCCCAACCTGCGTCCGGACTCCCGCTGCGGCATCCACGACCGGCTACGCGAACACGGCTTCCCCGGCTGCACCGTCTTCGACTGCTTCGGCGCCGGCCAGCGGATCACCCAGCACACCTTCGGCGGGCAGGACTGGCGCACCGACCCCGGCACCGCCGCCGCCATGTTCGCCGCGTTCACGGTCGCCCGACCGCTGCACGAACTGCTCTGGTACCTCACCGAGGCGCTGGCGCTCACCCCGACCGGGACACTACGCGACGACCTGTCCACCGCTATCGAGCAGACCCGCCGACTGACCGCCGGCGACGCCGACCACCTGCCGGCGGTCGACGTCGACGCCCACCGGGCGCAGGTCAACCCACTGCTGATCCGGGCCAGCGAGCAGGCCCGCCACGAACACCGCGGCCCCGACCACCGGGGCGCCATGCTGCTCGGCGCGGACCTGCGACAGGCGGACCTGACCGGGGCGAACCTGCGGGGCGCCTGCCTGGTCGGAGCGGACCTGCGCGGCGTACGGCTGCGGGCCGCCGACCTCACCGGCGCGGACCTGCGCGGAGCCGACCTGCGCGGAGCCGACCTGCGCGACACGCTTTTCCTGCACCAGTCCCAACTCGACGCCGCCCGCGGCGACCGGACCACCCGACTGTCGGCGGCACTGCGCCACCCTGGCCACTGGTCCGGACTGACCCTCACCCCGGCCCGCCGGCCCGGCCGGACCCGCCCGGCGGCCCGCCGCCACCGGTGACGGGTTTGCCCGCCGACCAGACGGGCAGGTAGGTCGACATGACCAACAAACAGCGCACCGACCTGGCCAGCACCGACGAGCCGGACGGCACCCCGGCGTACGAGGCGTCACTGCGCCCGCCGGGCGACTCCCTGCGCGGCACCGACGACACCGGCGACGACTTCGCCGACCTGCCCGCCGAGGAGCACCTGTCGGCCCGGGAGACCAGCCGCGCCGGCTACGACGTCGACGCCGTCTCCGGGGCGGTCGACCCCGCCCAGCGGGACGCGGTCAACCCCGCCAGCGAGGTGTAGCGCAGCCGGTCACC
The DNA here is from genome assembly GCF_004348355.1 of Micromonospora sp. KC721. Taxonomy (NCBI): domain Bacteria; kingdom Bacillati; phylum Actinomycetota; class Actinomycetes; order Micromonosporales; family Micromonosporaceae; genus Micromonospora; species Micromonospora sp. KC721. The sequence goes on from NZ_SMJY01000020.1 coordinate 42,689, forward strand.
GGACGGTCGCGGCAGCGCCGAGCGCGGCCCGCGCCTCGGTCATCCCCCGGTTGGCCAGCGCGTCGGCCCGCTCGTTCTCCGGATGGCCGTTGTGCCCCTTCACCCACAGCCAGGTCACCTCGTGCCGGCCACAGGCGGCCTCCAGCCGCTGCCACAGGTCGGCGTTCTTGACCGGCTGCTTCGCCGCGGTCAGCCAGCCGTTGCGTTTCCACCCGGCCAGCCAGCCGGTAATGCCGTTACGCACGTACGTGCTGTCGGTGTGCACCCGCACGGCGGCCGGCCGGGTCAACGCCTCCAGCGCCTGGATCGCGGCGGTGAGCTCCATCCGGTTGTTGGTGGTGGGGGTTGCCTCCCCGCCGCACAGTTCCCGCTCGTGCTCGCCGTAGCGCAGCACCGCACCCCAACCACCCGGCCCGGGATTGCCGCTGCATGCCCCGTCGGTCCAGATCTCCACAACCCTGCTGTCCGCCGCGTCCACCACGCCCCGAACCTACCGCCCCGCCCCACCGTTCTGATCACCAACCGGCCGCCCGTCGTTTCCAGCCCGGACGAGGTCGAACCCGCCCGGCGAAGCGGGGTCAATCCCCGGAAGAAAGCTCGGAGACGACGCCTCGGTACCGCACAATGGGGTGGTCCCAGCGCAGAGTGGCCGTACATGGCGAAGGCGCTGCCACCAACCGTCGGCTACGGCAAAACCCGGCAACTCCTCGGTGAACCACGAACGGGCCGAGCCGGTCCGCTGCCGGTGACGGTCCCCGGCGAGGTGCTCAGGACCGGAACAGCCGGGCCCGCAGCCGGCCGGCGGCGTCACCGACGGCGGCCGAGGTCATCGGCAGCAGCGGACTGGATGCCATCACCGCCAGGTCCTCCACCGGGCGGGTGTCGCCATCGAGGAAACGCAGCACCCGCCGCGGCGGGTTGCGGTCGAACAACCGGCCGAAGAACTCCGGACCACCGACTGCCCCGGTGTCCAGTGCCCGCAACGCCACCCCGTCCATCCACCGGTGCCGACCCGGGTACGCCGGGCGGGGCACCGGGGGCCGGCCGGCGGCGAGCGCCCCAGCCACCTGCGCGGCCTGCCGGCGCATCGCCGAGAAGGTGAACCCGGTCGACGGCCGGGTCGCCCCGCCGGCCGTGCCGAGGCGCACCACCCGCGCCGACGGCCGACGCGAGAAGGGTGCGTCGGTCATCGGAATCATCCCCTGCTCCACTTCCCGCACCATCGACCGGGTCAGGTCGACCCCGAGCCGGCCGGTGTAGTCGCGCAGCGCAGCGTCGTACGCCGCGTCGTCGATCAGCGCGGGTGCGAACTCGGTGTACTCCACCAGGGCGTACCGGTCGCTGACCGGCAGCACGTACCCGAAGGAGACCCCTCGGGCCGGCTGCGGGGTGCGGAAGTCCATCAGCACCGCCCGGTCCGGGTCGAACACCGGCACGGCCGACTCCACCCACCAGCCCCGGAAGTGCTGCCACCACGTGGTGCGCCCCCGCCGCCGCGGCGGTGCCGGCCGGGAGTCCAGCACCCAACGGGCCCGCACCAGCGCCCGACCGTCGGTGTCGCGCACGGTCACCCCGGTGCCGTCGTCGTCGAGCGTGCCGGCCGCCGCCGTGAACCGGATGACACCGAGCCGCCGCTCCGCCTCGGCGGCCCGCGCGTACAGCGGCGCGGAACGCAGCATCGCGTACCGCAGCGGCGCCAGGTCCAGCACCCGTCGTCGCTGCGGCGTGGTCACCTCCACCTGCCGCCAGGTGGCGCTGAGCAGCGGCGCCACGTCGGCATCGGGTACGCCCCAGAACGCCCAGGTACGGTCCTGGCCCTGCTTGCGGACCGGGTCGACCACCGCGATCCGCAGCCCGGTCAGGTGCTGCCGGTCCAGCGCGTCCAACACCAGGCAACCCGCACCACCGCCGCCGACGAGGGCCAGGTCGACGATCTCCACCGGCCCACCCTGCCACACCGGCACGGTGACTCGACCCGACTGCGGTCCGAGCGCCGCCCGGCGGACCCGGCCGGAGCTACGGTCGTAACCGGAAGCCGGCTGAGGGAGGCACTGTGGGCGAGGCGCTGCGGGTGGGGCTGCTGGGGTACGGAACCGCGGGCCGGGTGTTCCACGCCCCGCTGATCGCCGCCGCCCCCGGGCTGCGGCTGCACGCCGTGGTCACCACGAACCCGCAGCGGCGCGAGCAGGTCCGTCGGGAGCACCCCGAGGTCCGCCTGGTCGACGACGTCGACCTGCTCTGGCGTACCCCGGAGGCGCTGGACCTGGTCGTGGTGGCCACGCCCAACCGGCACCACGTGCCGATGGCCCGCGCCGCCATCGCGGCCGGCCTGCCCGTCGTGGTGGACAAGCCCCTCGCGACCACCGCCGCCGAGGCCCGCGCGCTGGTCGACGAGGCGGCCCGGCGAAAGGTGCCGTTGACCGTCTTCCAGAACCGCCGCTGGGACGGCGACTTCCGCACCGCCCGGCGGCTGCTCGCCGCCGGCGAGCTGGGCCAGGTGACCCGCTTCGAGTCCCGCTTCGAACGGTGGCGGCCGGCGATCAAGCCCGGCTGGCGGGAGAACGCCGCACCCGACGACGCCGGCGGTGCCCTCTACGACCTCGGCGCCCACCTGATCGACCAGGCGGTGCAGTTGTTCGGCCCGGTGTGCAGCGTGTACGCCGAGGTGGACCGGCGCCGCCCCGGCGCGCAGGTCGACGACGACGCCTTCGTGGCCCTCACCCACGCCGGCGGGGTCCGCTCCCATGTGTGGATGAGCGCGGTCACCGCGCAGCTCGGGCCCCGGCTGCGGATCCTCGGCGACCGGGCCGCGTACACCACGTACGGGCTGGACGTGCAGGAGGCGGCGCTACGTGCCGGGGGCCGGCCGGGCAGCCCCGGCTGGGGCGAGGTCACCCCCGAGCGGTACGGCCGCCTCGGCGTCGACGGCGACCTGCGCGCCGTACCCACCGAACCCGGCCGCTACCAGGACTTCTACCCGCAGGTGGTGGCGGCGCTGCGCGGCGAGGGGCCGATGCCGGTCGACCCGGCCGACGCGGCGACCACCGTGGCGCTGATCGAGCTGGCTCACCGCTGCGCCGCCGAGGGCGTGGTGCTTCCCGTCGACATCTGAGGTGAGGCACGGTGCTGTGCACACCCGCTTCCCCGTTTCGTCGGTGCCCCGCCTCGCACCCCGTAGGGCGTCCTAGGAGGCTAGCCGACTCGCCTGGCCAGGTCGGGCATGTCCCCCGTCGCCGGGCAGAGGGAGAAGACGTGACGGCAACGAAGATTTCTCATTTGCCCCGAGCCCAGGGCCCATCCCTCCTAGTGTTGGCCACACCGGTGCTAGTTACGGAGTTGGCCACCCGAACGACGTCCCACGCAGACAGCGGACGAAAAGTGAGGGAACACGCGTATGAAGGCACAGACAGTTCTCGTATCGGCAACGCTCGGCGTGGGACTCGGCACGCTCCTCCTGCCGGCCGCCGCGCTCGCGGAGACGACCGTGTCACCGTCCACCACCCCCGTCGGCGGCACCGTCGTGCTCACCGCGAGGGGTTGCAACCCGAAGACCGGCGACGCCCTCTTCCGCGTCACCGGACCGAACCGGGACCAGAACGTCCGATCCACCACGGCCGCCGCCGGCGGCGGGCTGAGCGCGGAACTCTTCACCGCCGGTTTCACCCTCGGCACCTACACGGTCACCGCCACCTGCGGTGACGGCAGCTCCGCCGGCAGCGCCACCTTCACCGTGACCCCGATCGGCGGCGCCCCCGCCGGCGGTGGTGGCGGAGACGACAGCACCGCCGGCCTGCTGGCCACCGGTGGCGCGCTGGCCGGCGCCGCCGCGCTCGGCGCCACCGTCCTGCTGCGCCGACGGCAGCGGGCGGCCACCGTCGGCTGACGCCGCCACCACACCATCCCTCGGAACGGGTGCCCGCACCGGTACGAACCGGACGGGCACCCGGACCACATCGCCGTCGGGGAGGTGAGGCGATGGCATTCACCCGAACCCGGGGCGCGGCGGCCGCGGTGACGCTCGCCGGCACGGCCGGCATCAGCCTGATCGTCGCGGGCCTCGCCGCCGGCCCGGCGGGACCACCGCAGCCCGAAGCGGGCAGCCACGGCGTGGAACAACACCACCGCTCGCCGCGGCCGGTGCTGCCCCGCTCCGCGCCCCTGCGCATCGACATTCCCGCCATCGACGTACACGCCGAACTGGTGCCGGTCGCCGGCGACCCGCACGGCACCCTGGAGGTGCCACCACTGGACCGACCCACCGTCGCCGGCTGGTACCGGCCGGGAGCCAGCCCCGGCGAGGCCGGCAACGCGGTCGTCGTCGGCCACGTCGACACCCGGCACGGACCGGCGGTCTTCTTCAACCTCGGCCGGCTGCGTCCCGGCGACATCGTCCGGATCAGCCGTGCCGACGGGCGGGTGGTGACCTTCGCGGTCGACGGCGTCGGGGCGTACCCGAAGGGGAACTTCCCCACCACCCTGGTCTACGGCCCGGGCGGCCCGGGAGCGGCGCTGCGCCTGGTCACCTGCGGTGGGCGCTTCGACGAGCGCTCCCGCGACTACTCCCACAACATCGTGGTACGCGCCAGCGCCGTGCGCTGACCGCCTCCGTGCCACCGCCACCCGCCGCCGTACTACGGTGATCGCTCGGCGCGGCGAGGCGGAGGTGGACGGTGGGGCGGCAGAGGGTGACGCAACGGTTGCTCCCGGGGCTGGACTCACTGGTCGGGCGGCTACTCGGACGCCCCGACGAGTCACCGCGGCAGGCGCCCCGGCGGGCGAACCCGGACGCGGTGGTCGACTGCGCCGTGTACGCCAACGGCCGCCGCGAACCGGGCCGCCCGCACTTCGCCGACGCGTACGCCCGCACCCGACAGGACCGCCACACGTTCGTCTGGCTCGGCCTGCACGAGCCGGACGCGGCGGTGATGGCCGCCGTCGGCCGGGTCTTCGGCCTGGACGAGTTGCTCGTGGCGCAGGCCCTCGCCGACGGGCACCGCCCCGCCGTGCAGCGGCACGGCGAGGTGACGCTGCTGGTGGCGCGCACCGCCGGGTACGTCGCGCACGGCGAACTGACCGCCAGCTCCGAGGTGGTCGACACCGGAGACGTGCTGGTCGTCCTCGGCGACCGGTTCGTCGTCACCGTCCGGCACGGGGCCGCCGGTGCGCTGAGCACCGTCCGGGACGGCATCCAGCGCCGCCCGAGCGTGCTGGCCCAGGGCCCGTGGGCGGTGGCGTACGCGGTCACCGAACGGATGGTGGACCTCTACCTGGAGGTCGCCGCCCACCTGGAACACGACCTGGAACGGGTGGAGGAGAGCGTCTTCGCCCCCGATCGACACGCCGACATCCAGCACATCTACCAGCTCAAGCGGGAGGTGGTGGAGTTCCGGCGGGCGGTGCTGCCGCTGGCCGAGCCGATGCGCGCCCTGGTCGCCGGCGGCGACGGCGGGCCACCGCCCGGGCTGCGCCGGTGGTTCGTCGACGTCGAGGGGCGGCTGGCCCGGGCCGTCGACCGGGTCGCCGCGTACGACGAACTGCTCACCTCGATCGTGCAGTCCCGGCTCGCGCAGCTCGCCGTCGAGCAGAACAACGACATGCGCAAGATCGCGGCGTGGGCGGCGATCGCCGCCGCCCAGACCGCGATCGCCGGCGTGTACGGGATGAACTTCGCGCACATGCCGGAACTGACCTGGACCTACGGTTACCCGGCGGCACTACTGGTGATGGCGACCGCCGCCGTCACCCTGTACCGGCTGTTCCGCCGCTCCGGCTGGCTCTGAGGGCAGGCAGCCACCCGACGACCGGAGCGCGGTCGCAAGCGACCACCGATGTCCGGTTCATCCTGTGAAATCCGATTCTCCCGGTCGCCCACCCCGCGGCGGAATCGCCACCGCCGACGCGGCGTTGTATCTGGCAGACGCCGGTGCTCTCCCGCCCGGCAGCCGGCCGGCGGCCCGCGGAATGTGGGCCACACCCGATCGGTTACATCCTCCGGACCCCCGAGCAGGCCCCGCCGCCCGGAGTCCTCC
>NZ_SMJY01000210.1:0-10299 GCF_004348355.1 Micromonospora sp. KC721
GGTGTAGCCGGTCTTCTCCACCGTGGCGATCAGGTCGCCCGGGGTGACGTCGTCGGCGAACCGGACGGTGGCCTTCTCGGTGGCGTAGTTGACCGTGGCCTCGACGCCCGGCATCCGGTTGAGCTTCTTTTCGATCCGCGCGGCGCAGGACGCGCAGGTCATGCCGCCGATCGCCAGCTCGATCAGGTTCGGGGCGACCCGCAGCGACTTCGCGGTCGATGTCATCGCGGCACCTCCTGTCAGTCGTGCCCGTGGCCGGGGGCGCCGTGTCCGGCGCCGACGGTCGGGGTGGTGGTTGGCGCGGCGGTGGTGGGGGCGGCGGCCTCCTGGCCTGCCACCATCGTGAACTCGGCGGTGCGCACCGCGCCGCCGTGCCGAAAGTCCAGGTACAGCCGGTAGGTGCCGGCGGAGGGCACCTCGGCGGCGAAGCTCACCGCCGGGCCGGCCGGGGTCCGCCCGTCGCCGGGTGCGCCCTCCGGGTGTACGTGCAGGTACGCCAGGTCGCCCTGACGCAGCGCCACCAGATGCCCGTACGCCCCGAGGTAGGGCTCCAGGTCGGTGACCGGTTGACCGTTCCGACTGACGGTGAGGGTCAGGGTGCTGCTTTGCCCGGGTCGCGGGGTGCCGGTGAGGGTGACGGCGTATCCGTCCACGGTGGTGCTGGTCGCCGGCGCGGGCAGCGGCCGGGGTTCCAGCGTGCCGGGCACGGTCACGTCGACCCCGAGGGTGAGTGGTTCCCCGCCCGACGGGGTGAAGTCGGCGAAGGCCCGCCAGACGCCGGGCCCGCCCAGGGGCGAGTCGACCCGCCAGGTGCCGTCCGGGCCGAGCTCGGGGTGGACGTGGCGGAAACCGGACAGGTCACGCCGGGCGACGATCAGATGCATCCGCTTGTCGTGCGCGACGTCGTAGCGGGTGACGGGGGCACCGTCGGGCCCGGTGATCCGGAAGGCGAACTGCCCGGCCGGGGCGGCCACGGGTTGCAGGGTGTAGCCCCGGTCGGAGACGAGCAGACCGCCGGGCAGGTGGGTGGCGCCGACCTGGCGCGGGGAGCCGTCGGAGTGGCCGTTGCCGTCGTCGTGGCCGGTTTCTTCGTGGCCGGTGGCGGTGGAGTCGTGACTGGTGCTGGCGGCGTCGCGGCGGGTCTCGGCGGCCGGGGTGACGGGACCGGCCAGGTGACCGGCCCCGTACGCCACGCCGAACACCGCCGCGAGACCGAGGGCGAACCCGCTCAGCTTCGTCGCGGTGCGCATCGTGTCCTCTCGGCTCTCTGCGGTCGGGCGGTCCGGCTCACGCGTCGACCAGGTCGTATCCGGCCTCGTCGACCGCGGCGCGCACCGAGTCGGTGTCCAGCGCGCTCTCGCTGGTGACGGTGACCCGGCCGGTGGCCAGGTCGACCTGCACGTCGGTGACACCCTGGATCGCGCCCACCTCGGTGCTGACCGAGTTGACGCAGTGCCCGCAGGTCATCCCCTGCACCTGGTACGTGGTGGTAACCATGGCAGCTCTCCTCTCCTGACGCCGGGCCATACCCCCCAGGGGTAGCCCACGCGACGACGGTAACATACCCCCCAGGGGTACGCTATTCTGGTGGTCATGACCACACCGAGCACTCCGACCCGGGGCTACACCGCCAGCAAGGAACAACTGCTCGCGCGGCTGCGCCGCGTCGAGGGCCAGGTTCGTGGCATCGAGCGGATGGTCGACGAGGACCGCTACTGCATCGACGTACTGACCCAGATCTCCGCCATTCAGGCCGCGCTGGACAAGGTCGCTCTCGGCCTGCTCGACGGGCACGCCCGACACTGCATGCGGGAGGGCGCCGCCGAGGGCCGCGCCGACGAGATGGCTGCCGAGATGATGGCCGCCGTGGCCCGCCTCATGAAACGCGGCTGACCCACTGCCGCGCGGCCTGCCGGAACGCCGAACCGGCGGCCGATCATGAAGTTGGCGGCGGCCGGGAAGACCGACAGCGCCGCCAACTTCATGATCAACGGGAAGGCCGGGCCACGGGCCCGCCCGGTCAGCGGCGGGCGAGCATCTTTCTCATGGTGTCGATCTCGGCGCGCTGGGTGGTGCGGATCTGCTGGGCCAGCGCCTTGACCTCGGGATTCTTCCCCTTGGCGATCTCGTCCTCGGCCATGGTGATCGCACCCTCGTGGTGCTCGATCATCATCGTGACGAACCGGCGGTCGAACTCCGCCCCGGACGCCGCCGCCAGCTCGGCCAGGTCCTCGTCGGACATCATGCCGGGCATGTCGTGCTCCGCCTCCGAGCCATGGCCGTGGGCTGGGCTGCCGGACGGCACCGGCCGACCCCAGGCGGTCAGCCAGGCCGTCATGGTGGCGATCTCCGGAGCCTGGGCGGCCTTGATCTGGGCCGCGAGCCGCTTGACCTCGGCGTCCTGAGCGCGGGTCGCGGCCAGTTCCGACATCTGCACCGCCTGCTCGTGGTGCGGGATCATCATCTGGGCGAACAGCACGTCGGCGTCGCCGAACTCGGCGGCGGTCGACGCGTCCGCCGAGGCACCGCCCGTGGCGGGCGTCTGGTGGCCGGAGCCGGCCCGGTGGTCGTCGCCGCCGGAGCAGCCGGCCAGCGCGAGGGCGGCGGCGACGGTCGCGCCGGTCAGGGCGGCACGACGCGCGATGGTACGGATGGACACGATGTGAACCTTTCGGTGTGGAAACAACGCAGTGGACCGGAGACGCGGGGGAGCCCCGTGCCGGAGCCTCCTATCTGCGCAGCACCGCCACCGTGGCGAGCCGAAGCCCGACGGGCCGACCCGGGGGCGCACCCGGTCCCGGTGGGCGCACGGTGGGGCGGCGCACGCCGACGCCGGGCCGGCGTCGAGCCCGCAACAGCACCGCCAGCAGCACCGCCACCGTGATCGCGGCGAGCACCGCCAGGCAGACGCTCCAGCCGCTCGGGGCGGCGCCCCGGTCACCGGCCGGCAGCACCACCGGAGGCCGGCAGCCGGTCCCGGCGCAGTCGACGCCGGCGTCGACGGCGAACCGCGCCGTCCCCGGCAACGCGGCCGCGTGCCGGCAGGCCGCCCCGGCGCAGTCGACGCCTCCGGGGGTGTCGGCGCCGGTCGCTGTCCCCGGCAACGCGGCAACCGGCAGGTGCCGGTCGGCGTGGTCCGCGGCGGCATGGCCGGACGGCTGGCCGCCGGCGTGCGTGCCATGGCCGATGGTGTGCATGGCGGCCAGGCCGAGCAGGGTGACGGCGAGCAGCAGCAGGCGAGCCCACCAGCCCGTGGTCGCCGCCGTCGCCGTCCGCACCCGACAAAACTAACCGAACCCACCATCCGTCAGAGGCGTACTCGCCGTAGCAGTTGCGCGTTGAGCGCGACCACGATCGTGGAGGCCGACATCAGCACCGCGGCGAGGGCCGGGCTGAGCGTCAGGCCGACCCCGGCCAGCACCCCGGCCGCCAGCGGGAGCGCCACCACGTTGTAGCCGGCCGCCCAGGCCAGGTTCTGGAGCATCTTCCGGTACGCCGAGCGGGACAGCCGGAGCACCCCGGCCACCCCGCGCGGGTCGGAGGAGGCCAGCACCACCCCGGCCGACTCGATCGCGACGTCGGTGCCGGCCCCGATCGCGATGCCCACATCCGCCCGGGCCAGCGCCGGGGCGTCGTTGACCCCGTCGCCGACCATGGCCACCCGCAGACCCCGACGCTGCAGCGCGGTCACCTTTCCGTCCTTGTCGGCGGGGAGCACCTCGGCGAAGACCTCGTCCACACCGGGACGGAACCCCAGGTCGGCGGCGACCGCCTCGGCCACCGCACGGGCATCACCGGTGATCATGGCGATGGTCCGTACCCCCTCCGCACGCAGCGCCGTGATCGCCTCCCGCGCCTCGGGGCGAATCTCGTCGGCGAGGGCCAGCAGACCGAGGACGGTGTCCGGCAGCCGGACCAGATGCAGTACGGCCGCGCCCTGCCCGGCCCAGCGGTAAGCCGGCGGGATCAGCTCGTCGGGAAGCGCGAGCCCCCACTCGCGCAACAGGGTGGGGCCGCCGACCGCGTACGACGCACCGTCGATCTCCGCCTGGACGCCCCGGCCCGGCAGCGACCGGAAGCCGCCGGCCAGGGCCGGGCCGCCGCGACCGGCGGCGGCCGCCACGATCGCCCGGGCCAGCGGGTGCTCGCTGTCGGCCTCCACCCCGGCGGCGAGCCGCAGCACCTCGTCCTCGCCGACCCCGGGCGCGGCGGCCACGCCGATGACCACGTGCCGCCCCCGGGTCAACGTGCCCGTCTTGTCGAACAGCACCGCGTCGACGGTACGCATCCGCTCCAGCGCCAACCGGTCCCGGACCAGCACCCCGGACCGGGCGGCGAGCCCGGTGGAGAGCGCGATCACCAGCGGAATGGCCAGCCCCAGCGCGTGCGGGCAGGCGATCACCAGCACGGTGACGGTACGCACCACGGCCTCGTCCCGATCGCCCAGCGCCGTCCAGGCCACGGCGGTCAGCACGGCACCGCCGGTGGCGACGTAGAACAGCAGGGCCGCGAACCGGTCGGCGAGCGCCTGCGCCCGCCCGCCAGACTGCTGGGCCTGGGCGACCAGGCGTTGGATCCCGGCCAGGGTGGTCTGGTCGCCGACGGCCTCGACGCGGACCCGGACCGCCGAGTCGGTCGCCACCGTGCCGGCGACCACCCGGTCCCCCACCTGGCGGGTGACCGGGCGGGACTCCCCGGTGACCGTCGACTCGTCCAGTTCGGCGACGCCGTCGACGATCCGCCCGTCGGCCGGCACCCGGCCGCCGGGCCGGACCAGCACCACGTCCCCGACGTCCAGTTCGGTGAGCGGCACCCGTAGGACCTCGCCGTCCGGACCGATCCGCTCGGCGTCGTCGGGAAGGAGTTCGGCCAGCGCGGCGAGCGCGCCCCGGGCCTGACCGATGGCCTTCATCTCCTGCCAGTGGCCCAGCAGCATGATCGTGACCAGCGCGGCCAACTCCCACCAGAAGTCCAGGTCGAAGGCGCCGAGGCTGGTGCTGAGCGAGGCGGCGTACGCGACACTGATCGCCATCGCCACCAGCAGCATCATCCCCGGAGCCCGGTCGCGTACCTCCCGCACGGCGCCGACCAGGAACGGCCAGCCACCCCACCAGAAGATCACCGAGCCGAGCACCGGCCCGACCAGCGACCGTCCCGGGAACCCCGGCGCGTAGTCGAACCAGTCCAGCACCATGTCGCTGGTCGCCACCACCGCGACGGTGAGCGCCAGGCAGACCTGGAAACGCCGGCGGAACATCTCCGGGTCGTGCCCGGCGTGCCTGTCGTGCCCGGCAGGCCGGTCATGACCGGTGTCGTGGCCGCCATCTGCTCCGGAATCGTGGTCCATGTCTCCCAAGATGCCGCCTCCGGCCCCCCAGGTCGGCACGAACCGGGCGAGCCGGCAGCGGGCCTGGCTACCATCTTTCGACGATGACCCCGCGTCCATCGTCGCCACCCCACCCGTGGGCCGTCATGGTTCCCGGCCCGCCGGGGCGGGTGAACCGACCGACCGGCTGACACGTACTCCGCCCTGGATCGTTGGGAGACTCGCAATGGGCGCCGACCACACCCGTTCCACTCCGTCCACCCCGCCCGGGGTGCGGCGGCTCCTCGTCGCGACGGTGGTCCCGTTGTTCGTCGTCACGGTGATCGCCGCGGTGGTGCTCTGGCCCCGGAACACGCCGGAACGGGCTCCCGGCGAGGAGGCACCGCGCTACCACGCCACGGTGACCCGGGTGGTGACCGAGCCCTGCCCGGAGCAACCGGAGAGCCCGGCCGGGCCGGCGCAGGGGCCCTGCGGCACCGTCACCGTCCGGGTCGAGCAGGGGCCCGACGCCGGGCAGCAGGTGGAGACGCCCGTTCCGGCCGGGCCAGGGGCACCGACGGTGGCGGTGGGCGACGAGATCGTGCTGGTGAAGCTGACCGACCCGGCCGACCCGACGGTCAGCCGCTACGACATCGCCGAGCACCAGCGGGGTGAGCCGTTGGTGTGGCTGGCGGTGCTCTTCGCCGCCGCGATCATCGCGTTCGGGCGGCTGCGCGGGATGGCAGCGCTGGCAGGGCTGGCCGCGAGCTTCGCGATCCTGCTCACCTTCGTCGTGCCGGGCATCTCCGCCGGCGGTTCGCCGCTGCTGATCGCCATCGTCGGCTCGGCGTTGATCATGTTCGTGGTGCTGTACCTGACCCACGGGATCACCGCGCAGACCTCGGTGGCGGTCCTGGGCACCCTCGGCAGCCTGGTGCTGACCGGCCTCCTCGGCAGCCTGGCCATCGCCGCCACCCACCTCACCGGGTTCGGCAGCGAGGAGGCCACCACGCTGTCGATGTACCAGCGCGATGTGGACCTGCACGGACTGCTGCTGGCCGGGATCATCATCGGGTCGCTCGGTGTGCTCGACGACGTCACGGTCACCCAGGCGGCCACCGTGACCGAACTGGCCCACGCCAACCCGGGGTTGTCCCGGATGCAGTTGTACCGGTCCGCCACCCGGGTCGGCCGGGCGCACATCGCCTCCACGGTGAACACCATCGTGCTCGCGTACGCCGGTGCCTCACTGCCGCTGCTGCTCCTGTTGACGGCCGACAGCAGGCCGGTGAGCCAGATCCTGACCAGCGAGTTCCTGACCCAGGAGATCGTCCGCAGCGCGGTGGCGACGCTGGGGCTGATCGCCGCCGTACCCCTGACCACGGGTCTGGCCGCGCTCGTCACCGCTGCCGGCCGCGGCCCGGCCGACGACCCGACACCGCCCGCCGACCCGGCGCCGAGACCCCGCCCTCCGGTCGACCCGGACGCCGCGCTGGAGGCGTTGAGCGGCCCGCGACCCGGACCGTCCACCCCGGCCCCCGCAGGGTGGCCCGAACCGGAAAGGAGCACCGACACCGCATGGTGAAACTGCACAGCGTCACCGTGGACGACCCGGAACCTGACGAACGCGTCACTCCTCACGCACCGCCACCTCGAATTAACGCATTTAGTCGGGTTCAGGACGTAGCTCACCGGTATGCCTCTCGGGTAACCTCGCTGCCGGTCACCGCTGAAGGCGCGAACCGGCGCCTGCGGTGCCACCGCCCAATCGCCGTACGGCGAACCGGGGAACCAGGTACCTGGGGTGAATCCGCGACCGCGGTAGGGGCCACTTCCGTCCCGAACCCGTCAGCTAACCCGGTCGGCGGTCGACGGAAGGGAACATTGTGACGGCACCCCTACGCCGCTGGTGGACACCGGTGGCGGCCGTGCTGGCCGCGCTGGCCGTCCTCGCCGGGCCGGTCCCGGCGAACGCCGCCCCCTCGACCCCGTCGGGTCACGAGGAGGGCGAGGAGCCCAAGCTACTCACCGAGGTCATCGAGCAGCGCAACCGCGAGTACACCAAGGCGAAGGCACAGCTGGAGAAGTCGAAGAAGCGCCAACTCCAGCTCGCGTTGGAGGTCAAGCGCGCCGAGGACGAGCTGGAGGCGCTCCGACCGCAGGTCACCACGATCGCCGCGCAGTCCTACCGGACCGGCCGGATCGGTGCCGTGGCGATGTTGCTGGAAAGCGACGCACCCGACTCCTTCGTCAAGCGGGCCGCCACGCTGGACGAGCTGAACATGGTCAACGCGCAGAAGCTCGCCGAGGTCACCGCCGCCAAGGACCGCGCCGAGCAGGGCAAGCTGGCGCTCGACGCCGAGGTGCGCGAGCAGACGAAGCTGACCAACCAGATGGCCCGCAACACCAAGGAGGCCGAGAAGGCCCTCGCCCTGGTCGGCGGACGCGGCTTCACCGGTGGACTGGTCGACGCGACCTCCCCGGTGGCCCGGATCGGCCCGGGACGCACGGCCGACGGCGACTGGAAGCCGGAGTCGAAGACCGCGCCGGACCCGACCACCTCCGGCACGATCACTCCGCGTACCCTGCACGCCTACAAAGAGGTACGCCGGGCCGGCTTCAACCGGTTCGCCGGCTGCTACCGCCCGGGCGGACCCTTCGAGCATCCCAAGGGGCGGGCCTGCGACTGGTCGTTGCAGAACAAGGGCTTCGCGCCCTGGCACAACGACGACACCCGCAGGTACGGCAACAACCTGACCGCGTTCCTGATCCGCAACGCCGACCGGCTCGGCATCTACTACGTGATCTGGAACCGGCAGATCTGGTTCCCGGCGACCGGGTGGAAGTCGTACAGCGGACCATCGGACCACACCGACCACGTACACATGTCGATGCTCTAGCGGACGCTTACGACCGAGGGCCCTCCCCGACCGGGGACGGCCCTCGTCGCGTCTTGGGGTTCAGCCGGCGACGACCGCCGCCCGGTCACGGTCGTCCTGGTCGCTCCGGTCCAGGTCGGTCCGGGACGCCGGCGCGAGGACCGCGGCGGGCGACGCGGCCACCGTCCGCACCTCACCGGCGGCCAGCCGGTACGACATGCCGACCACCGCGCACCGCCCGGCGGCCACCTCACCGGCCAGCAGGGCGGAACTGTCCTGCAACGTCTGCACCGTCTGGACGATGTGGACGTCCACGATGCCGTCGATGTCCTCGACGCCCGCCGCGGCGGCCCGCCGGAGGCTGGGGGTCACCCCGTCCACCACGGCGCCCAGGTGCCCCGGCGGGGTCGTGCCGGTCATCGCGGCCTCCCGGGCCGCCTGCACCGCACCGCAGGAGTCGTGGCCGAGCACCACGACCAGCGGAACGCCGAGGACGCTCACCGCGTACTCGACGCTGCCCAGCACCTCCGGGCCGACGGTGTGCCCGGCCGTCCGGACCACGAACAGGTCGCCCAGGCCGCGATCGAAGATGATCTCGGCGGCGAGACGGGAGTCGGAGCAGCCGACGATCACCGCGAAGGGGTGCTGCCCGCCGGCGACGACGGCCCGGTGAGCCGCGTCCTGGTTGGGGTGGTGTGGGGTGCCGGTGACGAAACGCCGGTTTCCGGCGTGCAACTCGGCCAACGCCTGCGTCGGATCCTGCACGGTCATAGCCTCACCTCGGTCTGACGTGTGGGCACCTGATGACACCGGCCGGCGACGCAGGCGGCCTCGCCCCACCGTCACACGCAACAAAAGGTACGTCAAGGTTTACGTGATATGCATTTCCTGCTTCTCTGGATGCGTCGGCTCGGTGCCGGAAGGCATCACTGAGAACCGGAAGGGTGGGGTCATACGATGACGGGCATGGCGACGACAGCGCAGAACGGAAGCACCCGGAACTGGACGTTCCTCACCAACCACGCGCACGTGCTGCTGTCCATCGCCCGCAACCCCACCGCCCGACTCCGCGACGTGGCCGACGAGGTCGGCGTCACCGAACGCGCCGCCCAGGCCATCGTCGCCGACCTGGAAGCCGGCGGCTACCTGCGGCGTACCCGGGTCGGGCGGCGCAACGAGTACACCGTCAACCCCCGCGGCCACTTCCGGCACCCGGCCGAGTCGGACCGCCAGGTCGGCGACCTGCTCGCCCTCTTCACCAGCCAGCCGACCGACGCCTGACACGCCGTCACGCCCGAGGATCCGGGTCCGGCCGCCACTGGTCCGGCGCCGCCGCCCGTCACGCGCTCCCGCGCCGACGGCGGTAGTCTCACCGCGTGCGCGACAGCTTCCGGCCGAGCGGGACGGTGGTCACCGGACCCGCCGGGCGTCCCACCCGGACGGTCCTCGGTACCCGTTCCACCCGGACGGTCCTCGGTGCCGTGGCGGCCGTGCTGCTCGCGACCCTCGTCGTACCGTCCACCCCGGCCGGGGCGGAACCGGCCTGCCCCGCCCCCACCGGCGGCGCGGCACCCACCGAGACGCCGTGGGCGCTGCGCCGGCTCGACCCCGCGTCCGCCTGGCGCATCACCCGCGGCGAGGGGGTCACCGTGGCGGTGATCGACTCCGGCGTGTCGCCGTCCCATCCGCTCCTGAAGGGACAGGTCCGCGAAGGCCGGGACGTCAATGGCCTGCCGCAGGCACAGGGCCGGTGCGACCTGGCCGGGCACGGCACCATCGTCGCCGGGATCATCGCCGGCCGGGACGACACCGGCGCTCCCTACAGCGGCATCGCACCGGCCGCGCGGATCCTGCCGGTACGCGTGCTGCAGGACACCCGGCGCACCAACGACCCCGGCCTGCCCCTGCAGATCGCCGCGGCGATCAGGTGGGCGGCCGACCAGGACGTCGAGGTGATCAATCTGTCCCTGGTCACCATCGACCACCCCGAACTGGCCGACGCCGTCCGGTACGCGCTGGACGAGGGAGTCGTGGTGGTGGCCGCCGCCGGCAACCGGGCGCAGGACCAGCGGGACCTGCCGGCGTACCCGGCCGCGTACCCGGGCGTGATCGCCG